>JAMPYA010000177.1 GCA_023700885.1 Flavobacteriaceae bacterium | reverse complement strand
CCAAAAAAGAGCAATTTAATTTTCATATGTGAATATTTTATTTGTTCTTCATTTGTCATATGGAATACGCCCGTTTGATTAAAATATTCTCATCAAAGTTTGTGTTTTTGCAAACATGGCTATTTCATATGTAGATAATTATTTATTTTTTAAAGGTCATATGGAATCGCTTATCTTCATTGGTGTTTGCTTGCGCAAACAATTTGGTTAATGGCGATTTCATAATTCATTTCTTATGGAGCAAAGGTAAGTAGTAGAAATTAAATTAAAATAAAAAAGAGACGTTAATTATAAACGCCTCTTTAATCAAAAAAAACCTAATACAAATAATTTCTAGAAATTGTATCTACGCGTAATAGTAAAACCTAACATGAAATCACCATTGAAGAAATCGTTTTGGTTGTTAAATTGACTACGTTGATTTAAAATACCTTTATAGTTTGTAAAATAAAGTTGGAAAGCGTGAGCGCTTGTTGCGAACTCAACTCCTAAACTTAAACCAGGTTCTGGTGCGTCTTGAGCAAACTCTGTAATTGGTTGAGTATAATCAAACAAAATAGCTGTTTGTGGACTAATTTTATAACGACCACCCATAGAAACTGCAATTAAATCATTTTTTTGAGTTGTAGGAACTAAGTTATAATGAGCCACACTTGGAGCAATTTGTAAGGATAAGCTTGAATTCATTCTTCTTGAAATAATCAATTGATTAAAGTAAGAATAACGATCTTGAACATTTTTAAAATTATCTCTAGTTCTTGCATCAATACCAAGGTTTCCAAAATAGGTAACGTTTACAGGTATAGAATTAGAGCGTGTTTGTTTTAATAAAGCCACTTTGGCATTAAAATCTTGCATACGACCATCTTTAGTAGTCCCAGCTCCAATGGTAATGTTATCTGTAAAACTGTATGCTAAACCAATACGGATATTAGCAGGAGCCCAAATACCTAAAAGGTAATTAGTTCCGCCATTTACGGTACCGAAACGGTGTTGCATTACTACTTCCAACGTTCCTTTTACAAAAGTTACATTGGTGTTATTATCAATAATTAGTGAGCTTTCATAAGCTGCACGCTCTGGTTTGTTTTCTTGTTTTTCTGTTGTTTCTTCCTGTGCGAAAGTTACAAATGGCAGAAAAGCAAGAGCCCAGATAAGTATTTTAATGTTTTTCATATGTGAATATTTATTTGTTTTTCATTTGTCATATGGAATACGCCAGTTTTAAAAATATATTCATTCGTATTTGTGTTTTGATCAAACATGGCTATTTCATAATTCTTTATCTTTTGTATTATTCAAATTTAGCATCAGTATCAATCCAAGCTTTAATAGTACCTAATTGAGTAGCTGTTAAGGTAACGCCAACATTTGGATGACCACTTGTTGGAGATCCTGGAGCGAAGGTATATAATCTGCTTCCTGCTGCATTTCCTTTTTTAACATAATTTGCAATTAAACCATTGTAGGCATTTTGGGTGTTTCTCATATCAGGTGAAGTTGAGCCACCATGACATTGAGTACATCCATTTAGTATTGGAGCGATATCCGCTTTAAAGGTAATTACCGTTCCTACAGGAATTTCAATATCATCTACGATTGTAGGCTCAAAATCATCATAGTAGCATGAACTCATTACCAGACCAAAGCAAAGGATGGTTAATATTTTATATATATTTTTCATTATTCTATTTTTTTTGATGAATTACTATTGTATTAAAATAGATGTGCAGAATTTATTTCTGCACATCTCTATCAAATAATTACTCTATTTTCATTTTTTTGAAGTTAGAAGTTGCATGTGCAATAGCCGAATTTTGGAAAAATGCGATACCAAATGGAATTTCTCCTCCAATTTCGAAAACTGCATCATTAGCACTTCCAGTATTTAATTTACGCATGATTTCCATTTGCCATTTTGTACCAGTGTGTTTTACTCTAACTTGAACGTCAGATCTGTCATCAGCACCTGCACCACCTGGGTTAACTGTAACACTTGGGAAACGTTTTGCACCTTTACCTTGCGCATAAGAAGCTAAATCTAGATTAGGATCAATAGTAGTTCCATCATTTAAAGTTAAAGTTCCGTCAACAGCAACTCCAGTAACTGTTTGAGCTGTTCCAGCAGTAAGTTCTGCAGTTGTAATCCAATAGTAATTAGATTGTCCTTTTTTAACCCATTTTGGACCTTTTTTACCAGTTACAGGATCTGTAAATACAGGACTATCATCATACATTTTAAGACCAGCATCAGATTTACGACCGTTTGCAGAAGCTAAACCATCTTTTCCTTCAGCATCTCTACAATATCCTTCATCAACAGATTGAGAAAGTACATTTCTATTGCGTTTCCAATGCCATAAATCAGCTAATTCACCTGCATTTTTCATGTAGTGTCTAGTTGTTTTTTGACCTGCAGTAGGAGCTGTTAAGCCTTTGTGACAAGTAACAGTACAAGTACCAGTTGCAAAACCTGCTGGATAATTACCATTTACTTTAATTGGGAACATCATGGCAAATTTATCTTCATAAAATTTATCATTTTTGAAGTTTGCATATTTGTTTTCTTGTTTCCAAGTTTTTGTAACACCATCAAAATAGAAAGATTCACGATCTCTACTGTCAGTATCATCATCCCATTCTAATAAGAAATAAATGTTTGTGCCATCATGACCTCCTCTAATTGAGTAATTGTTAGTTTCACCGGCATAAGGTTCAAATAAATCTATCGGCTCTAAATTAGTATAACCGTTACTTGAACTATTTAAAGTAATTAATCTATCTCCAGCATAAGGTACTGAAGCAGTAGATTTTAACGGTCTCGCATCTGCCCACATTGCATCGATGTTTCCATCAAATATTGGTGCAACCGCAAATTTCTTAACTAATAATACGTCTGAGCTTTCTCCAACGCCTTCTTCAACAATTGGTTCTTCAATTGGATCTTCAGCACTTGTACATTGTACAAAAACTAAACTTGTGAAAACCGCAAAAATTGCGATTAAGAATTTTAAATTTTTCATAATTTTAAATATTGATTTTTGATTTTTGATTTTTGATTTTTGATTAAATTTAATAGTACAAATTTCTTGTTAATATTATGTTAAAATCATGACAATTATCATAAATGTAACTTTTGTGACATAAGTACAATAATTGTTATATTATTGATAATGATAGAGGCTAAAAATAGAAAATATGAGAATAATTAACTTTATTGAAAACAATACCAATTATAAAGTATAAAAAAATCGTTTAAATGATTTAAGGTAGCTATATTTTTAGGTTATTAGGTCATAAAAATTACTTTCGTATGGGGTGGTTTTATTATTATTATTATTGAAAATTATTAAGAAGTATTAAGATTAACTTCATAAAAAAAGACCTAAAAATTAAAATTTTTAAGCCTTTTATAAAGTACGGGCGGAGAGACTCGAACTCTCACACCTCGCGGCACTAGATCCTAAGTCTAGCGTGTCTACCAATTCCACCACGCCCGCATTTGTGGCTGCAAATATAAACAAATGTTGACAACCTCCAATAACTTACATTTTATTTTTTTATTTTTGGTGAAAATAAACTTAAAAAAATGGAACCAATTAAATTGTACGTTGAACAACATAAAGATCGATTTATCACAGAATTGATTGACCTTCTTAAAATGCCCTCTATTAGTGCTGATCCTACCTATAAGCAGGATGTTTTAAATACCGCAGAAGCTTTTAAGCAGAGCTTATTAAACGCCGGTTGCGATAAAGTCGAAATATGCGAAACTCCGGGTTATCCCATTGTTTATGGAGAGAAAATTATCGATCCTAATTTACCAACTGTTTTAGTTTACGGGCATTATGATGTTCAGCCAGCTGATCCCATTGAGTTGTGGGAAAGTGGTCCGTTTGAACCCATCATCAAAAACACTCCAATTCATCCCGATGGAGCTATTTTTGCTCGCGGTGCTTGTGATGATAAAGGGCAAGTATATATGCATGTAAAAGCACTGGAATATATGACTCAAAATAATGCTTTGCCGTGTAACATTAAATTTATGATTGAAGGTGAGGAAGAAGTAGGGTCTAAAAGTTTAGGTTGGTTTGTAGAAAGAAATCAAGAAAAATT
>JAMPYA010000018.1 GCA_023700885.1 Flavobacteriaceae bacterium | reverse complement strand
GGTTGATCATCAATTAAAAAATCTGGAGTAAAAACAGGTGTTACTTTTTCAGAAAAATCAACAAGATTGATAAATAAACTCCGTAATAATATTACAGCTTCGGGTGTTTTATTTACGATATAAGAGAATAATTTTACAGGTCTATAAGGAACGTCTCCAATTCCATTCAAATCTAAATCATAACCCGTATATTCACTCCAATAATTTTGTTTAAACAAATTATCATTCATCTTTGTATTCCAGGATACATCAAAAGAATTATACAAAAAATTATTTTTTATAAACACATTATTATAACAAGCGCCTCTAACTTTTAACGCCCATCCATTGCTAATAAAACTATTTTTTTGGTAATTAATTCTGTTAGAACCTTCCACATTAATGGCTATCGTATTTTCTTCAAAAATATTATCTGTTATTTCGGCATCATTAATCTCTTTCAATAAAAGCCCATAAGATGCTGTTCCCCAATTTTTAAGGAAGTGATTGTTCATCATTTTAATATTTTTAGAAAACATAACTGCAACTCCAGCTCCGTTAGTTATGAATTTGTTTTTTAAGTAGCTATTATCGTTAGAAAACATGAAATGCAGGCCATATCTAATATTTTTAGTACTTATGTTATTATTAACTGCACAGTTAGTTGCAAATTCTAAATAAATACCATCACGCATTTTTTCAATATAATTATTGGAAATTAGAATTTGTTTCCCACTCCAAATATGTATTCCATTTCCAGAATTGATCTCAGTTTTTGCATTCCCATAAATTTTATTGTTACTGATGTTGCCTTTAGATGATTTTTCAATAAAGACTGCATAAAGAATGTTTTCAAACCTATTTGAGGAAATTTCAAAATCTTTACTCCTTTGAACTCTAATGGCGGCATTGCTGTTGGCAAAATCTTTACCAACATTTATAATTTTAAACCCTTTTATAATGACATTATCGGCAATAATTTTAAATAAATCTCCTTTTAATTGCCCATTAATAGTAGGCAAATTTTCACCTAAAATGGTTAATGGTTTATCAATAATTAAATTAGTTTCTTTATATATTCCTTTTTTTACTTTAATGATATCATTAGGTTTTGCAATTTTTATAGCATGATTTAAAGTGCTAATTGGGCAATTATTACAAACCTCAATTGTTGAAGATATCATTGAGGTTGTAATCATTATAAAAAGAAAAAATAACCACTTTTTTTTACTCATATTATTTAAAATGGTTTTTAATTTCTTCCCAATTATATAGTTTCCCTCCATTATTTTCAATAAAATTTTGTACAGAAGATTTATTATTAAATGCAGCCAGATTTTCACCCATCGGACTTTTAATTTTATCACTTATTACATAATAAGATTCTTTTGCATTTATAAATTGATTCGGATTTTTAAAATCATAAACTAAGTACATCTTAGCTGTTAGCTTTTCATCTTTCAAGTTTTTAATCATACACTCAATGGCATCGTACATATAAACTTTACCTTTAGAATTTACAATTTCTGAAGCAAATGGCTTATCAACAATGGTCATTTTACAATAATAACAAGCATCTTGACCAAAATTAATTTCTTTTGGCTCAATTTTACATGAGACGAAAATTACCATTGATATAATATAAATGATTATTTTTTTCATCAAACTAAGATTTAGATTCTATTTAATAATACAATTTTTTGTTTTCTTTTTTTGCTTGAAAAAATGCTATAAAAGAAAAGGTAATTCCTACAATCATAAAATAGGCACCTGCCTTTGGTAAAGAAATAGCATTAAAATTTAAAATTGATTTTGCACCAAACAGTGGTGGCATATAGCCCTGACCAGGAATTTTAATAGCTGCATGTGGATTTAAATTATGTCCATAATCGTACAACCATAAATAAAAATCATACATTCCAACAATTCCTAAAACAATCATTGTAAATCCCCAAAATAAAAATAATTTTCTTTTTCCAATAATTCCAATTAATACACCTAAAACAGCCATTACTAATATTACTATTGGAAATATTTTAAATTCCTTCAGATCAACCGGGACATCTCGCATACCGATATAGTGATTCATCAAATTGATATTTTTAATATCATTTGGATTACCGTCTGTTACTTTGTTAATCCATATATCCATTCCTAATGGTTCTGGATATTGAGGAGCTTCTAAAGTTATATTCCAAAGTGGAAATATAAATAGCGAAAAAAGCATTAATGATCCTACAATCATAATAATTTTAGAATGTCTCATTTTTAAATTATGATGTTAATTAAATTTACTAGTAATTTAAAGAATTTTAAACTTTTACATTTTAAATTCTCTGAAATTTTTTTGCTTATAATAAAAAGTGGATAGCGTTGCTATCCACTTTTCTTAATTAATGAAATTATTATTAAATAAAAAGAACTTACTCACCTAATGACCAAGAAAGTGGAATATTTGAATTTGCAGGAGAAACTCTTACATAACCTTGCATTTCTTGATGCAGTGCTGAACAAAAATCAGAACAATAGAAAGGCCAAACACCTACTTGCTTAGGCTCCCAAACTAAAGTTTCTGTTTGACCAGGCATAATTAACAATTCAGCATTATTAGCTCCGATAATTGCAAACCCGTGAGGGACATCATAATCTTGTTCTACGTTGGTAACATGAAAAAATACACGATCACCAACTTTAATACCTTCAATATTATCGGGTGCAAAGTGACTTCTAATTGCGGTCATATAAACATGTACATCTTTTCCATTTCTAACTACTCTTGTTTCAGCTTCAGATTTTGTTACATATTGATGTTTGTTATCTTTCAATTCAAAATATTTTTTTGAATTTTTCATAATAACATCAGCTTTAATACCAGCTGCATAATGCGGCTCACCAATTGTAGGGAAATCTAACAACAATTCCATTTTTTCACCGCTAATATCAAATAATTGGGCTGATTGAGTAACTTCAGGGCCTGTAGGTAAGTATCTGTCTTTAGTAATTTTATTCATTGCTAAAAGATATTTTCCAGTAGGTTTTCTAGAATTACCACCAGGTATCATTAAGTGACCAACAGAATAATAAGTTGGTTTTCTGTCAACAATTTCCCATGTTTTAAGTTTCCATTTTACAACTTCAGAAGTAATAAAGAAAGTCGTATAACCATTACCTTTATCATCAAACTCGGTATGTAATGGCCCTAATCCTGCTTGCTCTACTACACCAGCTACTATTTCCTCAGATTTAAGTACAGGTATATTATATAATGTAGTAGCAAATTTTTTATTTTCAATTGCTTTGAGCATTTTAGAGAATGAATGAATTGTCAAATTAGCTGATAATTTTCCAGATCCGACGATGTATTCACCAGATGGATCCACATCACATCCATGCGGAGATTTTGGAGTTGGTAAGAAATATACCAATCCAGGTAATTCAGATGGATCCAATACCAATACTTCTTTTTTCATAGTAGAAGTAGCTGTATGGGTATGTTCATCATATACATTGTGTGCATAATTGGTAGCCATTTTTTTACCTTTTCCCGCTTTTACATATTCTTCAGCTTTTTTCCAATTAATTGCAGCGATATAATCTACATCATTTTGTGAAGCGTTAACTTCTAACAATGAATTAGCTTCCTCTGTATTATAGGTTGTGAAAAAGAACCAACCATGTGAAGCTCCTCTTCCTGGATGTGCTAAATCGTAATTGAAACCAGGCATCAAAATCTGAAATTCTAAATTCATCTTTCCATCTGTTGGAGCAACACTAATAAAAGACATGGCTCCCTTAAAGTTACCTTTGTATTCTTTTATAGACATATCTTTTTGTGGTACAGGAACTGAAAAACGTGTTCCGGCAACAATATACTCTGTGTTTTCTGTAACAAAGGAAGAACTATGATTTCCTGCACTATTTGGTAACTCTATAATTTCAGTTGTTTCAAAAGTGGTTAAATCAATTTTTGCAATTCGAGGGGTATTATTACCATTTATAAAAACCCAACGACCATCTAATTCGCCAGCAGTTTGTGAAATATCTGGATGGTGAGCGTCGTCCCAAGGAATAAACCCATGTGAAGTCATCAACATTGGTTTGGTTTCTTCGTTATAACCCCAAGCTTTTTCAGGATCTTGAGAAAAAACCGGAATGACTTTAAAAAGTCTTCCTGAAGGCAAACCGTATACCGCTAACTGACCACTAAAGCCCCCTGAAACAAATGCATAATACTCATCTAATTCACCTGGTTTTACGTATACTTTTTCAGCAGCATTTGATGCTAATATACCATCCGATTTTTTTTCTCCCTTACTGCAACTCCCCAAAAATATGATGATGGAGAGTAAAGTTAATGTAGATTTAATTAAATTTTTCATTTTATTTGAGTTTAGTTAATGCTTTTATTTAATCGTTCTAAAATATTCAACCACGGCTCTAGCTTCATCTTCTGTTAAATTTTGGTTAGCCATAGGAGCAATATATTCTGCCAATAATTTTTTAGCAATATCATTTTTTTGTACCATTTCTTCAGGATTTAAAATCATATTCATAATCCATTCTGGAGAGCGACGTTCAAAAATACCAATTGGTGCTGGACCAATAAATCTTTGCGTTTCTTTGTGGCATGCAGTACATTTCAATGTGTAAACTTCTTTACCCTTTGCCGCTAATTCCTCATCAATTTCTGCAGGCAAGATTAAACTCGTGATTGGTCCAATTCCTTTATCATCTAAAGGATTATCATATACTTTAATTTCAGAATCATTCGCTGGCTTTTCATCCTGATTTTTCTTTTCTGAATTACCACAACTTGCTAAAAGGGTAATAGATGCAACAAATACAATTAATTTTAATTTCATAATTAGATACTTTTATTTATTATTAACATTTTACAATTATTTTGATGGCGGTAATATTACCTTGTCTACAATATGTACTATACCATTACTTGCAGGCACACTGCCTATTATTTTAGCTCCACCAACAAAAACTTCACCTTCAATAACTTCTACAACAACATCTTGATTATTTGCTTGTCCTAATTTTTTAAATTTTTTTAAAAATTCTACTGATAAATTCCCAGGAGTTGCGTGATACTTAATAATATTAGCTAAAACGTTTTTATTTTCAGGTTTAAGTAAATCCTCTACAGTCCCTTTTGGTAAATTATTAAACGCCTCATTGGTTGGAGCGAATACAGTAAGTGGCCCCGCATTAACTAATACATTTTCAAGTTCTGCAGCCTGAACAGCTGTAACCAATGTTGAATGATCTGTTGAGCCAATAGCAATCTTTAATATATTTGGCGTTGCTGACTCATCTTCTATAAAGGCCTGACCTTTATTAGATTCTGCTCTATTTTCAGTACTAGATTCTTTTTCATTTACATCTTTCTTGTCATTTTTACAAGCTAATGCAATGAATAGCACTAAGATAACGAATAAATTGCTAAATTTAATTTGATTTTTCATTTTATTTTAGTTTAAAGATTTCGTTGTAATAGTTCAAATATAAAAAATATTTTAATTTAATAAGACCTTTTTATCTTTATTTAATAAAAGTTTTAAATACAGATAAATATACAAATTTTAAATCTATTAAATCTTCTCTAATTTTACTGTAAAATGTCTCATGATTGGAGCCTCATCTACTATTTGATACCCAGATATAATTTCATTTCTTTTATCATAAACATTCTTTAATACAGCTGCAATATAGTTCATATGATTATCAGTATAGGTTCTTCTTGGAATTGCCAATCGAACAGATTCTAATTCTGGATAACGATTCTCTCTAGTTTCGGGATCTCTATCTGCTAAAATAGTACCTATTTCTACACCTCTGATTCCACCTTCAATATATAATTCAATGGCTAAAGTTTGAGCTGTAAATTGTTCTCGTGGAATATTTGGTAAAAATTTAGTAGCATCAACAAAAATAGCATGACCTCCAAAAGGTTGCTGAACCGGAATTCCATACGATGTTATTTTTTCTCCTAAAAATGCAACTTGCTCTACTCTACTTTCTAAATAAGTATACTCTGTTGCTTCATCAAGGCCAACAGACAAAGCTCCCATATCACGACCATTCATACCACCATAAGTTATAAAACCTTCAAACATGATGTTAAAAACCATCGCTTTTTTAAAAACTTCTTCGTTATTGAGAGCAACAAAACCACCCATATTAACCAATCCGTCTTTCTTAGCACTCATGGTCATTCCATCTCCATAAGCAAAAAATTCTTTGCAAATTTCTTTAATGGGCTTATGTTCATATCCCTTTTCTCTTTTTTTGATGAAGTATGCGTTTTCAGCAAAACGAGCTGCATCAAAATACAACGGAATTTCATATTTTTTACATAAAGCCGAAACCGCTTTGATATTTTCCATAGAAACCGGTTGCCCACCAGCAGTATTACAAGTAACAGTAACAACTACAAATGGAATTTTTTCCTTTGGAGTTTTTTTAAAAACAGCTTCTAAAAGTGTTAAATCTAAATTTCCTTTAAAAGGATGATTAATTGTAGTGTCAAAAGCTTCTTTTATAGTACAATCTACCGCTTTTGCTTTTCTAAATTCTATATGTCCTTTAGTGGTATCAAAATGAGAATTTCCGGGAACAATATCTCCTTCTTTTACTAAAGCTGAAAAAAGTACATTTTCTGCTGCACGACCTTGGTGCGTTGGTAAAAAATATTCAAATCCGGTAATTTTTTTAACAGTATTTTTAAGTTTTATAAACGATGAAGACCCTGCGTAACTTTCATCTCCTAACATCATTTCTGACCATTGTCGATCACTCATCGCTCCGGTACCAGAATCTGTAAGTAAATCAATAAAAACTTTATCTGATGTTAAATTGAATAAATTATAATTGGCTTCTTTTATCCATTGAAGACGTTGTTCTTTTGTTGAATTTTTAATTGGCTCTACCATTTTAATTTTAAACGGCTCTGCATAAGGTAATTCCATAATAATTGTATTTTGTTTTAAATTAGATGTTTAAATAAGATCATATTGTATTAATTAAGGCTTAAAAAGAATCTCTTTCCTTAATTAAAACATAAACATCTTTAATGTAGAAGCGTTTAAACACTTTTTCAAGTTTAAAAAACATTGCTAAATTAACAAATAATTATGTCTTTTATATGATTTAACGCAGGTTTTGATTAAAATAATATTCCTATTTTTGTGTAACTTTTAATACAGTTAGAAATGAAAAAAATATTAGACTTTTTGTATTCAACTCAGCTCATGGCTATTTTATTTGTTGTTTTTGCAACAGCTATGGGCGTTGCAACATTTATAGAAAATGATTATGGTACACAAACCGCGAGAGTAATTGTATATAATGCTTGGTGGTTTGAATTAATTATGGTTGTTTTCGTCATCAATTTTATAGGAAATATTTTTACGTATAAACTCTATCGTAAAGAAAAGTGGATTAATTTAATGGTTCATCTTTCATTTATATTCATAATATTAGGAGCTGGTATTACAAGATATATCAGTTATGAAGGTCTTTTATCAGTAAAAGAAGGAGAAAGTTCTAATGTAATTTTTTCAGAAGGTACCTTTTTACAATTAACCATCAATGATGGCAAGGATCAAAAAGATCCGATTTATAAAAAAATGCTATTAAGTTCAGCTAAAAAAAATAACTTTAGTTTTACTACAGATTTTAAAAATCAAGAAGTTAAAATACAATTAGTAGATTATATTCCGAATGTTGGAGAACAAATTGTAGAATCACCTAATGGTGAGGAATACATAACATTTGTTGAAGCAAGTCAAGACGGACATCGTCATGACCAAAATGTTAAAAGAGGAACATTTGAAATTGTACACGAAGTTAAAGTAGGATTTGACAGCACTGAAGATGTAGATTTTAATTTCAAACTTGTTGATGATCAACTATTTATTTTTTCAAAACATGATGGAACTTTCACAAGAATGTCTGATCAATTTCAGGGTAATTTAACTAAAAATATTGAGCAAAAATTTGAATTAAAATCTGTTTATCAAGTTGAACTACCTGCTCATGAAGGTCATAATCACGGTGCAGAAATAATGCGATTTATTATTGCCAAACCTGTTTTTAAAGCAGAAACTAAATATGTGTCTATGAGCAAAAAACAAGATTCAAACAATTCTGATATGCTTGTTTTTGATATTACAACCAACAATAAAACAGAACGCGTCTCTCTTACTGGAGGTCAATATCGTACGCCAGATGCCACTTTGTTTAGCATTGACAACTTAAATTTTAATATGATATACGGCTCTAGAACTTATCTACTGCCTTTTTCTGTTAAACTTAATGATTTTCAGTTAGAAAAATATCCAGGTTCAGAAAGTGCCATGTCTTATGCAAGTGAAGTTACAATTATAGACAAGGAAAAAGCAAATCAGTTTGATTTCAAAATTTTTATGAATAACATTTTAGATTATCGCGGATTTAGATTTTTCCAATCTAGCTATAATATTACCGATACCTATGAAGAAACTGTTTTATCTGTAAATCATGATTATTGGGGAACTTTAATTACTTATATAGGTTATACCATTTTATATATATGTTTAATTTTAATGTTATTAATGAAAAATACAAGAATGGCTGATTTAAGAAAAAGACTTAGAGATATTGAGTTAAGAAAATCAAAAATATTAACCATAGCTTTATTATTCATCTCAACCTTACTTTTTTCACAACAACACAATCATAAACTAAATGACAGTCAGGTTGATTCATTATTAACCAAAAACATGGTTTCTAAAGAACATGCTGATAAATTTGGAAGATTAGTTATTCAAGATGCAGGTGGAAGAATGAAACCTGCTAACACTTTTGCTTCAGAATTATTGCGAAAAGTTAGTAAAAAAGACACTTATAGAGGTTATGACGCTGATCAAGTATTACTTTCATTAACTATAAATCCTTACGCTTGGTTTGAGATTCCTGTAATTTATTTGGAAAAAGGAAACACTAAAGTTAGAACTATATTAGGAGTTGATGATGAGGATAAATATGCAAGATTAGCTGATTTTTTCAATGAAAGAGGTGAATATAAACTTCAATCATATCAAGAAGAAGCTAATAAAAAGAATAACAAAGGTAAATTTGAGAAAGACATTGTAAATATTGATAAGCGTGTTAATTTATTATACTCTGCATTAGGTGGATCGATTCTAACTATTTTACCTATTAAAGATGATAAGAACAATAAATGGGTATCACCACATGAAACCGAATTACTCAATTATTCAGGTAAAGATAGTATAGCAGCAAAATCATTTCATATGTATGCGCTGTCATTACAAGATGCAATTACCACAAATGATTACAAATTATCTGATGAACTATTAGATGGATTATTTAAAATACAGAAAACTTTTGGAGCAAAAGTCTATCCAAAAGAATCACAAATAACCTATGAAATAATGTACAATGAGTACGATGTATTCAAAAAGTTATTTAGTTATTATATGTATATTGGAGTGCTAATGTTCTTCTTAGTTATCCTTCAAATATTTAAAAATAACAAGATTGTAAATTATTTAATCAAGGCATGTATTGCTTTTATTATTTTATTCTTTGCAATGCATACACTTGGACTTGCCACTCGTTGGTACATTAGTGGTCGTGCACCCTGGAGTAATGCTTATGAATCCGTAATTTTTGTAGCATGGGCAACCATGTTCTTCGGATTGATTTTTGGAAAAAAATCATCACTTACAATTGCTTCTACGGCCTTTTTAACTTCAATGATGTTAATGATTGCACATTGGAATTGGATGGATCCAGAAATTGCCAACTTACCTCCGGTTTTAAACTCATATTGGTTAATGATTCACGTTTCTGTTATTGTTGCAAGTTACGGTCCATTTGCATTGGGTATGATACTAGGACTTGTTTCATTATTATTGATGATTTTAACAAATGAAAAAAATAAAGAAAAACTAGATATAACAATTAGTGAATTGACCACTATTAATGAAATGGCGTTATTAGTTGGTTTAGTTTTATTAACTATTGGAAACTTTTTAGGAGGTCAATGGGCTAATGAAAGCTGGGGTCGTTATTGGGGATGGGACGCCAAAGAAACATGGGCACTTATTAGCATAATGGTTTATGCCTTTGTATTACATATGCGATTAGTACCTGGATTAAAAGGACGGTTTGCCTATAATTTTGCATCAGTTGTCGCATTTGGATCTATATTAATGACTTATTTCGGAGTAAACTTCTATTTAAGCGGATTACATTCATATGCCAGTGGAGACCAGGTAATTACTCCTGATTTTATTTATTATTCAATTGCAGTAGTATCTGTAATTGCCGGATTTGCATATTTCAATTTTAAAAAGTTTTATAAAAGATAATAAAAGACATCTAGCAATAATGTAACTTTGCATTTTTAAAAATTAATAAGATATGTTTCACAAGTATATTAAACTAGTTATTGCATTTGCCATTATTGTTTGGTCTGTTTTACAATTCATTGATGGAAATATTATGAACGGAATTTCATTAATACTTCTATCTGGAGTTTTTATATTCTTTTACTTTAAAAATGAGTTCATTTTATTGGCCTTCTTTAAACTGCGTAAACAAGATTTTGAAGGAGCTAAAAAATGGTTGGCATTTATTAAAAAACCAGAAAATGCCTTAATTCAAAAACAACAAGGATATTTTTATTTTTTACATGGTTTAATGGTTTCTCAAACAAATTTAACGGAATCAGAAAAATTATTTAAAAAAGCCCTAGGGTTGGGATTATCTATGAATCATGATATTGCAATGGCTAAATTAAATTTAGCGGGTATTGCCATGACCAAAAGAAGAAAAAGAGAAGCAACAGAATTGTTGAGTGATGCTAAAAAATTTGATAAACACAATATGCTTAATGATCAAATTAAAATGATGAAACAACAATTGAAAAAAATATAATAATAAAAAAAGCGACTTAAAGTCGCTTTTTTTATTATTCAATTAAAGTCAAACTTAAATCGGGTTCAATTTTTAAGATGAAAATGCCGTTATTTTCAAATCCGGCTATGGCTGGTTTATAATCAAATCTGGCTGCAATCCTGTCAAACTTATAATTATCAATACTTTCACTATTATTTCCATTCAATAACATTCTAACCAAAATGTCATAAGTAACATCAAAACCTCTTATGGCATTTAAAGAAGGTGATGCTATATATTTATCTTTATATTGCTTAACAAACGATTGCACATTAATATTATTAAAATCACTGTATTCAGCAGATGGAAAAGTAAATTGTAAACGAGCCAAATGTACATTGTTTGCTTTTTCAATATTACCTTCATTTTTCAGAGAAAACATTCTAATATCAATTGATTTATCTGCAATACCATAAGAATTTACAGCATCGGTTATTACAATATTATCATCGCCGACTAACAAAACCCAATTCTTTTTAAAATTACTTAAAACAGACTCAAACCTTTGTTTGGTAATATACCCACCAGTTGGTTTTAAAACTGTTACATTGTTAATAGCTCCATTTGATTTTAATTTCCAAGCTATTCTATCGGCCTCATTTGAGGTACCCGGTTTATTATCACCAATAACAATAACATTTTGACCAGCATAAGTGCGTTTCATATATTGTAGTATCCTATCTTCTAAAAGTTCACTTTTTACCGCTGATTTAATTAAATTTGACTCGCTAAACTTATTGTGATCCTTAGAACTCATCGGAGCAATAACATATCCATTGGTGATATTTTTTGCTAATTTTTGAGCACTAGATAGAAATAAAGGTCCAATAAACACATCGGTGTTTGATAAATTATGAGTTCTTAAAATTGAAATAATTTTATCATCATTTTGTTCAGAATCAAAAGATTTTAAATTGATTTTAGCACCTTGATTTTTAAGTGAATCAATAGCAATCATAGATCCTTGGTAAAACTCTGTTGCAATATTTAACAAAGAAGTACTATTGTTAAAATGAATTCCTACATCGTCAATTTCATTCAATTTAAAAGGCAACATTAACACAACGTTTACAGATTTATTTGTGTTAAAATTGATATTTGCAGGTGTTTTAATAACTTTTTTGGATTGTAATTGATTAAAATCTGCTTTTTTATTAGTCTCAATATGTAGTTCAACACCCAAGTTAAAACCTTCTTTTAGTATTGGATTTTGAGCTATTAATTCCTCTTCTGAAATTTGATAACGTCTTGTAACGTTGTAAAATGTGTCTCCTTTTTGAATGATATGTATGATTTCATTAGAAATATTTTTATCATTTTTATCAGTTTGAATTACTTCTACAGCAGATTTGGGCAATAATATGGTTTGTCCATCTTTTAATCCATCAACAAGTATAGGATTTAATTTTATAAGATCTTCAACAGTAATATTATACCTTTTAGAAATACTATAAAGAGTTTCTTTTGGCTGCACAAGATATGGAGTTGTTTCTATTGACGATTTTGTTACAACTTCAGCTGCTGGAATTAGTATTACGGTATTTTCTTTTGGTTTTTTATCAACATCAGGATTTAAATCAAATAAATCTCTAGGTGATATATTAAAATCTTTAGCAATACTTCTTAATGTTTCTCCTTTTTTAACCGTGTAAGTATCATACTTTTTTGTTTGGGCTTCAATATAATTTGAAGTCAGTAAAAACAATATTGTTATAAAAAGATATTTCTTCATTTTAAAAATTAATTTTACTAAAAGTACGAATTATTCCCATTCAATCGTAGCAGGTGGTTTAGAACTAATATCATAAACAACTCTATTTACTCCTTTAACTTGATTAATTATTTTATTAGAGGTTTCTTGTAAAAAATCATAAGGTAAATTTACCCAGTCTGCTGTCATTCCGTCAGTTGAAGAAACAGCTCTTAGTGCCACTACCTTTTCATAAGTACGCTCATCTCCCATTACTCCAACTGAATGAATAGGAAGCAAAATGGCACCAGCTTGCCAAACGTCTTTATATAAATTCCACTTTTTCAAACCATCAATAAAAATAGCATCTACTTCTTGTACTAATCTAACATTTTCTGGTGTAATTTCTCCTATTATTCTGATAGCTAAACCTGGACCCGGAAAAGGGTGTCTTCCTAACAATTCCTGATTAAGACCCAACTTTGCTCCTACTCGTCTTACCTCATCTTTAAATAATGATCGTAACGGTTCAACTATTTTAAGTTTCATAAAATCTGGTAAACCACCCACATTATGATGTGATTTAATAGTTGCTGACGGGCCATTAACTGAAATCGATTCTATCACATCCGGATAAATAGTGCCTTGTGCTAACCATGTAACATGCTCAATTAAATGAGCTTCATCATCAAAAACGGTTATAAATTCATTTCCAATTATTTTGCGTTTTTCTTCTGGATCAGTTATCCCTGCTAATTTACCCAAAAAACGTGCCGAAGCATCAACACCTTTTACATTTAAACCAAGATGTTTGTATTGTTCTAAAACATTTTCAAATTCATTTTTTCGCAATAAACCATTATTTACAAAAATACAATAGAGATTTTTGCCTATAGCTTTATCTAGTAAAACTGCAGCTACGGTAGAATCTACTCCTCCAGATAATCCTAAAACAACCTTATCATTACCAACTTTATCTTTTAACTTTTGGATTGACGTTTCTATGAAAGATTCTGATGTCCAGTCTGGGGTAACTTTGGCAATTTTAGTTAAAAAATTATCCAATAATTGCATTCCGTCAGTAGAATGGTAAACTTCTGGGTGAAACTGAATAGCATATGTTTTTTCGTTGTCTATTTGGAAAGCTGCATATTCAACATCAAGTGTACTGGCAATTTTTTTAAAATTACTCGGTAGCACTTCAATAGTATCGCCGTGACTCATCCATACCTGAGATTTTTCTGAAATTCCGTCAAATAAAGGATTTCCATTTTCAATAAAACTTAAATTAGCTCTACCATATTCTCTAATTTTAGACGGTGTTACGCTACCTCCCATGGTTTGAGCCAAATATTGAGCACCATAACATACCCCAAGAAGTGGAATTTTTCCTCTAAAAAGGGATATGTCAATTTGTGGGGCATCCTTTTGATGAACAGAATAAGGACTCCCCGAAAAAATGACAGCTTTAAAAGTTTCAATATTATCAGGTAAATGATTAAAAGGAACTATTTCACAATAAATTTGGAGTTCTCGAACTCTTCGGGCAATAAGTTGTGTGTATTGTGACCCGAAATCTAGAATTAATACTTTATTTTGCATTTGCAAAGATAAATAATCCTGCTTATTTGTTCAATACAGATTAAAAAATTAATAATAAATTTAATTATTCATTTCTAAAATATGTTAAACAAAATTTTAAAAAAAATCAGATGGACTTTCAATCCTCCTAAATTGGATGATGTTTCAAAAAATAAATATCTAATAGAAGCTTCTCAAATTTCAGATAAAATTAAAGATATTTTAAATTTGAAATCTGAAACGGAAATAATTTCACTAGGAGAAAATTGTAATTCGGCATGGTATATTAAAAAAGTTGGTTTAAAAAATTGTTCGTATCCATTTGATTGGACTTATAGTGCTCCTTCAATTATCGAAAATTGTATTAGAGATTCTTTTAATAAATTTTTAGATAAGAAATTTATTTTTCCAACACGAAGTGGAAATTCTGCAGGACATTCTTTTTATCACAACAATCTTTTTAATCACAAAAATCCATTAAAAAATGAAGTTGATTATACTTATTATCAAAGATGTATAAAACGGTTTATGAATATTCTCAAATCTAAAAAATCTATTTTATTTGTGATGACAGTAATTACTGAAATAGATAAAAGATCTGGTGCCGGATGGGCAAAAGGATTTAATGAACAATTTACCTTGCCTATCAATCAAAATATTGATGATATGACTGATTTGATAAAAGTCATTAGAGCAATTAATCCTAATTGTAAATTTTTATTTATAGAACAATATACCGAAAGTGAGCCTAAAATAAATTTGATTGATTTTAAAAATGATGATTATGTTTGGATTAAGCACCATTCATTTCAACGTAATACTGGGGTGTTTTTTAAAGACAAAACGGATGATAAAGTTGCTACAATATTATTCAGTTCCTTAAAAGTTTAAGTTATTGAAATAGGCAAAAAAACTTCGGCCATCATACACCTAACACTTCCACCACCACATGTTTCAATAGTATTTACATCACTATAAATAATTTCACCATGTTTTTCTATTTGACTAATTTGATGTTTTGAAAGTGAATTATAGGCATTTTTACTCATTACAATAAAAGGTTTTTCAAAATGACCTTTAACTTGAAGCATATTCCCTGCAAAATGACTCAACTGTTTTTCAGTAATGCTAATGATTTCTTTACCACTTTCTTTGAGATGTTGTATTAGATTTTTTCTTTCTCTTGAATCATCTATACATTCTAGACAAACTACGGCAAAAGTTTTACCTATGGTCATCATTACATTGGTGTGATAAATAAGCGCTCGCTTATCTTCAACAGTTTGAAATGCAGCAAAAACTATTGGGTTATAATCAAAATCCTCACAAAACTCTATAAATAACTCTTCTTCAGCGCGAGGAGAAATAGCACAATAAGCATTCTGATTTTCGCGATCTAAAACAACACTGCCGGTTCCTTCTAAAAATATTTCATCTAATTCTGCGGTTGAATAATCAATAACATTTTCAATAACAAATCCTTTATCTTCTAAAATATCTAAAATATCTTCACGTCTTTCCAGTCTGCGATTTGGCGCAAACATAGGATATAAACCTACATCACCATTTTGATGAAAAGAAATCCAATTATTTGGAAAAATAGAATCTGGAGTAATTGGAAAGGGTTTATCATTAAGAACAATTACATTAACTCCTTTTGACTTTAATTTATTAACTAGATTATCAAATTCTATTAAAGCTTTTGCTTGAATTTCATCTTCGGTTATATCTGAAAGTGATTTTTGATAAAAATTATTAACCGCTGTTTGTTCATTCATCCTAAAGTTAGTAGGACGTATCATCAAAATATGATTTGTAATTTGATCTCTATGCATCTACTCTGTTTTTATTAACAACTTCAATAGTGTTTGTTACAGTTCTTAAAATTTCAAAAGCTGTTTCAGCCATTTTATTTCCTTTAGTATCTAATAACGGATTTACTTCGACTAATTCAAAACAAATAACTTTTTCAGTATTAATAAAACTTTTAATAATATCAGTTACTTCATCTGCATCAAAACCTCTTGGGACAGGAGTACCAGTTCCGTCAGATACCAAGTCACAATCCATACTATCAACATCGAATGAAATATAAATAAAATCACAGTGTTTTAATCTATCAATAGCTTCATTGATACAGGTTTCAAAACCTCTATATCTTACTTCATGAACAGAATAATTTTTAATACCATTTTTAGCTATGGTTATATCTTCTGGTTCTTCTGTGTCTCTAACGCCAAAATACACAATTTCATCAAAAGTAATTTTGGGTCCGGGAATACCAATATTTTTCATTTTATTCCACAACTTTTCAGTTTCTTCATCAACTTTATTTACTTGAAGTGGAAAGTTATCAAGAGATAAGGCAGCTGCTAATGGCATTCCGTGAATATTTCCTGTAGGAGAAGTGTAAGGAGAATGAATATCTGCATGAGCATCAATCCAAACAACCCCAATTTTTTTCTCAGGAAAAGCTGCTTTAATACCACTAATAGATCCCAATGCAGATGAATGATCGCCAGATAAAACAATTGGAAATTTATTAAAAAGTAAGTTTCTTAAAACACTTTCACACACTCTAGAACATTGATTAATAACACTATCTATTCTTAATGCAAATGAATTTTTTACTTTATTATAGATGGTTTCATTTTCTGTTGGAACATCCTCAAAATCATAATAATTAAAGTAATGATCACCTTTTACAATAGCTGCAATTTCTATGGCATCTATTCCTAAATCAGAACCTCGGGTACCTGCTCCAACATCAGATCTATTTTTAATAACAATTATTTCTTTCATATGTGAATATTTTATTTGTTTTTCATTTGTCATATGGAATTGTTCATTCTTTATTTATTTTCTTTTTGGTATTCACGAACTAACGTTTCGCCAGTTTGATTAAAATATTTTCATCAAAGTTTGTGTTTTTACAAACATGGCTATTTCATATGTGAATATTTATTGTTTAGTTCGACAAGCTCACTATAAATTTTATTGGTCATATGGAATTGTTCATTCATTATTTATTTTCTTTTTGGTATTCACGAACTAACGTTTCGCCAATTTGATTAAAAATTTTTCATCAAAGATTACTTCACTAAATTTTATTTGTTTCTGTGTTCAGTGATTGCTTTGCAATTGTGTTATTGCAAACATGGCTACTTCATAATATGACTTTAATTTTACAATATTACGCTGATTTAAGCACTTAAAAAAATAAAAAAAAGTCCTAAAAAATTTTAGGACTTTGACTTAATTATTTAAAATTATCGCTTATCAATATCAACATACGGACGTTTTGTTGCGCCAACGTATAATTGTCTTGGACGACCAATAGGTTCTTTTCCTTCACGCATTTCTAACCATTGAGCAATCCAACCCGGTAATCTACCTACAGCAAACATAACTGTAAACATACCTGTTGGTATTCCTAATGCTCTGTATATAATTCCAGAATAGAAGTCTACGTTTGGATATAATTTACGAGACACAAAGTATTCATCTTTTAAAGCCACTTCTTCTAAATGCTTAGCGATATCTAAAATTGGATCCTCAATTCCTAAAGATTCTAATACATCATCTGCCGCTTTTTTAATGATTTTAGCACGTGGATCAAAGTTTTTATAAACTCTATGACCAAATCCCATTAAACGGAATGGATCATTAGGATCTTTAGCTTTTAAAATAAATTTCTCTACATCGCCACCATCATTTTGAATTTCTTCTAACATTTCAATTACTGCTTGATTGGCTCCACCATGAAGTGGTCCCCATAATGCAGAAACTCCCGCAGAAATCGAAGCAAATAAACCTGCATGCGAAGAACCAACAACTCTCACTGTAGCAGTAGAACAGTTTTGCTCATGGTCTTCATGTAAAATTAACAATTGATCCATCGCTTTAACAACAGCTGGAGACACTACATATTTTTCAGTAGGAATTTTAAACATTAATTGCATAAAGTTCTCTACATAATCAACTGTATTATCAGAATAATTTAATGGAAGGCCTTCTGAGTTTCTAAATGCCCAAGCAGAAATAACAGCAAATTTTCCTATTATCTTACAAACTGCATTATAAACAGCTTTTGGATCATTTACATTTACTGGAATTGGATTAAATGCAGTTAAGGCACTTGTTAATGAAGATAAAACCCCCATAGGGTGCGCGCTTCTTGGAAAACCATCTAAAATGTTTTTCATTTCTTCGCTCACCATTGATTCTTTTTTGATATCTTTTTTAAATTTCTCTAGCTCAACTTGTGTTGGTAACTCACCAAATATTAGTAAAAAAGCTACTTCAATAAAAGAAGATTTTTCAGAAAGTTCTTCAATTGTGTATCCTCTATATTGAAGAATTCCTTTCTCACCATCTAAAAAAGTAATAGCACTTTTACAAGAGCCCGTGTTTTTAAATCCGGGGTCTAAGGTAATAATACCTGATTGACCTCTTAATTTTTCAATATCGATGGCTACTTCGTTTTCTGTTCCAATTAAAACAGGAAATTCATATTTTTTGCCATCATATTCTAATATCGCTTTGTTTGACATATGTAATTAATTTAAAAAGTTGTTCGTTATAATATTTTCAAAGTTATTGAATATTGTTTGAATTTAATGCAATTAAAGATACAAAAAAAAGTCAGGGATTAACCTGACTTTTATCATATATTTTCAAGTTTTAGAACTTGATTTTAAAAGCTTTTTCTTGTGGAAAATAAGCTGTATCTCCCAACTGCTCTTCAATTCTTAATAATTGATTGTACTTTGCCATACGATCGCTTCTAGAGGCAGAACCTGTTTTTATTTGTCCGGTATTTAAGGCTACGGCTAAATCTGCAATTGTATTATCCTCAGTTTCTCCAGAACGATGAGACATAACTGATGTAAATCCGGCATTATGCGCCATATTAACTGCTGCAATCGTTTCTGTTAAAGTTCCAATCTGATTTACTTTTATTAAAATTGAATTTGCTGATTTTTCTACAATTCCTTTTGATAATTTTTCAACATTGGTTACAAATAAATCATCTCCAACAATTTGAACTTTATTACCAATTTTTTCAGTTAACATTTTCCATCCTTCCCAGTCATTCTGATCCATTCCATCTTCAATAGAAATTATTGGATATTTTTGAGATAACTCAGCTAAATAAGCAGCTTGTTCAGCAGAAGTTCTGATAGCTCCATTTGAACCTTCAAATTTTGTATAATCATATTTTCCATCAACATAAAACTCGGAAGCAGCAGCATCTAATGCTAACATAATTTCAACTCCAGCTTTATATCCAGCCTTTTCGATTGCCGTTATTACAGTATCCAATGCATCTTCTGTTCCTTTAAAAGTCGGTGCAAATCCACCTTCATCTCCAACTGCAGTACTTAAATTACGATCGTGCAATATTTTTTTAAGATGATGAAAAACTTCAGAACCCATTTTCATAGCTTCTGTAAAATTTTTAGCTTTTACGGGCATAATCATAAACTCCTGAAAAGCAATTGGTGCATCAGAGTGTGAACCTCCATTTATGATATTCATCATAGGAACCGGAAGTGTATTGGCGCTAACTCCTCCAACATAACGATAAAGCGGCAATTCTAGTTCATTAGCAGCAGCTTTTGCTACTGCAAGAGAAACCCCTAAAATTGCATTTGCACCTAATTTTGC
>JAMPYA010000176.1 GCA_023700885.1 Flavobacteriaceae bacterium | reverse complement strand
TTGCTGAACTATTTCTTTTGCTTTAGTCACAAATTGATTTCCTGGGCCGAATATTTTATATACTTGAGGAATAGTTTCTGTTCCATAAGCCATAGCAGCTATGGCCTGCGCACCGCCAACTTTATAAATTTTGTTTATACCAATTAAATGGGCTGTATATAAAATGGCTGGATTTATTGCTCCATCTTGATTAGGAGGTGTGCATAAAACTATTTCTCTAACACCGGCCAACTTTGCAGGAATTCCAAGCATTAAAATGCTTGAAAAAAGAGGAGCGGTGCCACCAGGAATGTACAACCCGACCTTTTCAATACCAACACATTTTCTCCAGCATTGAACTCCTTTAGTAGTTTCAATGAGTTGCTCTTCCACTCTTTGAGAAGCGTGAAATTTTTCAATGTTTTGTTTGGCAATTTCAATAGCGCTTTTTAATTGATTGGATACTAAAGACCGAGCCTTGGCAACCTCAAAATCACTTACTCTAAGTTGCTCTAATATTACGTTGTCAAATTTTTTACCATATTGTAAAAGTGCTTGATCTTTATTTTTTTTGACATTGTCTAAGATTGTACAAACAAGCTTACTCAGTTCTTTTTTCTCCATTTTTGGACGATCAGTTAATGCTCGCCACGCTGTTTTATTTGGGTTCTTATATACTTCCATTACAATACTATTTTATCAATTGGGATTATTAAAATTCCTTCGGCACCTGCATTTTTTAATGCATCAATTACATTCCAAAATTGATCTTCGTCTATTACGCTGTGTAACGAACTCCAACCTTTCTCGGCCAAAGGAAGAATAGTGGGGCTTTTTAATACCGGCAAAATAGCACTTACTTCTTCTATTTTGGCATTTGGCACATTCATTAAAATATACTTGGAGTTTTTAGCTCTTAATACCGCTTTTATTCTAAATAAAAGCTTGTCTAATATTTGTTCTTTAGCTGTGTCTAGTTTTAATGATTTTACAAGAACAGCTTCTGATTTTATTATAAGCTGTGTTTCTCTTAATCCATTTTTAAATAAAGTACTGCCAGAACTTACAATGTCACAAATTCCATCTGCTAAACCAATGTTGGGTGCTATTTCTACTGAGCCAGAAATAGTGTGTATTTCAGCATTGATTTTGTGCTGTTTTAGATAGGAATTTAAGATGTTAGGGTAGGAAGTAGCAATTTTTTTTCCTTCAAAATAAGTTAATGAATCATCTTTTATTTCTTTAGGAACTGCAAGTGATAGTCTGCATTTAGAAAAACCCAGTTTTTCAATAATATCAATATTTTTTTGGGTTTCAATTAGTAAGTTTTCACCCACTATGGCAATATCAACAACACCGTCTTCTATATATTGAGGAATATCTGAATTCCTTAAATATAGAATTTCCAAAGGGAAATTTGAAACGCTTACTTTTAGTTGGTCGATTCCATTGTCTATTGCTATCCCGCAATCTTTCAGGAGTTTAAGAGAATCTTCATGTAACCGACCACTTTTTTGAATGGCAATCTTTAGTTTACTCATTTTTTTATTTTTTGTGTCTGAGTAAACAGTTTGGGTTATCAATAAAAAACCCGTCTGATTTACTCAGACGGGTTTTGAAATATTGTTTTAAATTACATATATCATTTCCATATCGCCTGAGAGCAATTATGAGAATGATGATGATGTAATTGTGTTAAGTTCATTTTTTTATATTGATTGGACAAATGTAATATTTTTTTTTAATTAAAAAATTAATTGTCAAGAGTCTTTGGTGAAATTAGTTAATAATTTGAAATCCAGTTCATAATTTTGTTTTGATTACTTTATTAATGTATTGATGCTCAAAATTTTATATATGTTTAATCCCCTCATGTTTAAATGATTAATTGATGGGTATAAAATTAGATTTAACATATAAAAAAATCCTCCAAAATTTGGAGGATTTTAATTTTTGTGGGCAATGAGGGGTTCGAACCCCCGACCCCCTCGGTGTAAACGAGGTGCTCTGAACCAGCTGAGCTAATTGCCCGAATGCGTGTGCAAATATAATCGAGTTTTTTTTAATACAAAACATTTTTTCATTAATTTTTTATCCGTTAGCAATATTAATTTTTAATCCTTTTTAATTAATTGATTTTCAAATCACATTTATTAATAATAGAAAAACTCCATATCAATAATATGGAGTTTCTCAAACAACTAACTAACTAATTTAATCTATTATTTGTTTAACTCGGGTACATTTCGAAAGATAAAATCTCCATGCTTTCCTGTAAATAATTTATTCATTTCTTTAAAAAATTCTTTTCTTTTTGCTTCATCAGGCCACGCTGCCATTGCTAATTCCTGATTTTTATCTGCACTTATTTCTAAATCTGCTAAAGAATCAAAAACAAAAACTTCTAAAAAATCTCTACTATCAGAACCCCATAAATGTCGATGCGGATAATATGCTTTTACTAAAGGGTTTTTATGAATTACATTTTTAGCATAATCATTATACCCCTTTCCTTCTCCGTTTAAAGCCATCTGACTATTTCTTACATAAAATATTTGTGATTTTGTAGATTTCACAGCTGCTTGCTTTGCAAATGGCAAAGATTGATATATTTCATCTGAATGTTGTTTTGTATAATAGCTAGATTGTTTATCAAAAAAGGCTTTTCTTTTAGTTTCATCAGGAAAATTCTTTTCAATTAATTTATTATTTATTTCATTTGCTTTTTCAATGTCTGCCCAATTATTATAAACGTAAACAAATTTCACTTCTGAATTGTCTTCGGTATAAAAATGAGTTACTACATGGGCAGCAACCACTAATTCATTTTGACTTGTTACCTTATCAAAATATTCCTTTTCTGTTTTAAGCCAATCTGTACCATCTGTATTTAAATTAAAATACATGGTGGTTGTGGTAATAAAAACTGGTTTTTGCTCATTTTCTTGTGCTAATGAAATAGTAGATGCTAATACTAAAATTACTAGCACCCTGCTCAATAAGTTTCTTTTTGTTTTCATAAATGTTATTATTGGTTAGTATTAAATTCTCTAAAAAACATTTAGCATCTTACCTATCTTATAAAAATAAATTGATTTATAAATGTTTGATTATAAAAGGGAATTAATAAAAAATAAACTATTGAAACTATTATTAAAATAACCTACACGTATTTTGTATTTTAACAATTTTATAGGGAGTATATTGCGAATCTAGCAACATATATTATTCAACGCAAGACAAGTTGATAGATTTTATATTGCTCTTTTAATTCTATAATAAATAATTATTATAGTGTAGGCAATTCTGCTACCACAAACGTACTACCACCTGCAAAGATTAAATCTTTTTCTGATGCGACCTTTGTGGCATTTGAAAGTGCTAATGCAACAGAAGCATACACATCACCTTTAAGTCCAAGTTGACTGGCTTCACTTTGTAAAATTTTTGCATCTAAACCTCTAGGAATATTCGGCTTACAAAAATAATAAATAGCATTTTTAGGAAACATTGTTAAGATTTTTGTAATTTCTTTATCGTTTACCATTCCTAAAACAAGGTGTAATTGTTCAAATTTTTCTTCTTGAAGTTGTTTTAACACGTAGGTTAATCCTTCTTTATTGTGTGCTGTATCGCAAATAATTTTGGGTTTTTCTTGTAAAATTTGCCAACGTCCCCTTAAACTTGTGTTTTTAATCACATTTAGAAGGCCTTTCTTTAAATGATTTTCAGTAATTTTTATTCCTTTCTTTTGTAATATTTTAGTTGTTTGAACAACTGTTTGAATATTTTTAACTTGGTAATTTCCTTTTAATGAAGATTGATAATCAGATTTGAAATCATCAGCAAAAAAAACATCAGCATTCATTTCTTTGGCTTTATCATAAAACACTTTTTCAACTTCTTTTTGTCTTTCTCCAATAACCACAGGAATCTTGTGTTTAATAATTCCGGCTTTTTCTCCGGCAATTTCAGGTAAAGTTTCTCCTAAAAATTGCATGTGATCATATCCAATATTAGTAATTACAGAAACTAATGGCGTAATAATATTGGTAGAATCTAATCGACCACCCAATCCGACTTCTATAACAGCAAAATCAACTTGATGTATTGAAAAACATTGGAAAGCCATGCCCACAGTCATTTCAAAAAAAGACAACT
>JAMPYA010000175.1 GCA_023700885.1 Flavobacteriaceae bacterium | reverse complement strand
TGAAACGAAAGATTTTGGACAATATGCAGAAAATGGTAAAGTTCCCGTTGCATTTATAGGAACCAATCACACAACCGGTGGTAATTCTGGGAGTCCTGCAATTGATGCTCATGGAAACTTAATCGGATTAAATTTTGACAGAGTTTGGGAAGGGACTATGAGTGATTTATATTACGATCCGGCCATTAGTAGAAATATTATGGTAGATATTAGATATGTATTATTTATTGTTGATAAATATGCCGGCGCCAATCGTTTAATTGATGAAATGAAATTGGTTCATCCTAAGAAAAAATAAGTAAAAAAAGCGCCATTGGCGCTTTTTTTTATTCACTCTCCAAATTTTTAGGTAATCTTTTAGCTTCTTTTAAGCATTTGTGAATCATCCATTCCAACTGTCCGTTGGTAGATCTAAACTCATCAGCCGCCCATTTTTCAATGGCTTTTAACAAGTTTTCATTGATTCTTAAAGGATATGCTTTTTTAGAAGCCATTTTAATTTTGTTTGTTAATAAAGCTTGTAATTGATTGTATAAGTTCAGGCATTACAGGTAAATCTGGATTGTTATATGATTTTTGATTCTCAATTATATCACCCTCAATTTTTTTGAAAATATGATTCATATTATCGATGAGAACCAATTCTGCATCTAAATTAGCCTCTTTCAGTAGTTCTGCATCTTTTACAGTAACTTGTAGGTCTTTTGTTCCATTTATAATTAAAATGGGAATTTTAAGTTGATGGATTTCCATTTGAGGATGGTATTTAATCCACGAAATTAAAAATGGTTGTACTGATTTTCTAAAAAGCGCTATTAAATAGGGATTGATTTCTTCAACAATTTTTTCTTTTTTTAAATCTGCTAAAATTTTAATAGTTTCATCTTTTAAAAATGGGGCTTGTCTTTCTATTTGTTCAGTAATAATTAGGTCAATAGGTCTTCCTGCACCGGCAATAGAAATGAAGCCATCAACAGCATTTTTTGCAGCTAAAATGGCAACTAAACTACCTTGACTGTGTCCCATCAAATAAATTTTAGAAAAACTTTTATTTTTTTTAAAATGTTGAACGAGTTCTTTTACTTCTTCAACTTCATCTTCAAATCTTAAACTATCTTCTTTAAAACCTACATTTTTTGAAGTGGTCAGAATACTTTTGTCAAAACGATAAGTGGCAATGTTTTGGTCCGCAAGTCCTTCAGCTAAAAATTTTAAGGAATTATTTTTTGTCATTGTGCTATTGCCATTTCTGTCTGTAGGACCAGAGCCAGCAATAAAAATTACTAAAGGCAATTTTTTAATTGTATTAGGTGTTAACAATGTTCCTTTAATTTCTGAAGTTGAAATAGTTACCAAATAATCTTTTTCTACAAACACTTTATTTTGTGCATTTATAGAAAAGATTATATTGAAGGATAATAAGTAAAAAATTAAAATCTTTTTCATTATAGAATTCATTTGGTTAATATAATGCTATTCTTTTTTATCTCTTTCTAAGATCGCTTTTACAGTGCCTCGGTGTACAAAAGTATTGATAACAGACCAACCGGTTTTTGCATAGCTATTTAATAAATCTTCAAAATCTTCATCTTTTTTAATTGGAGTTCCTTTTTGCTTGATAAACTTGTATTCTTTCATAAAAGTAAAATTAGGGTTGTTAATAAAGATTGCTAAAGTAATCATTAGAAATTTATTTTAAATAGCAATTCATCACAATTGATTTAGCTTTTAATGATTTAAAGTTCCTGTATTAATAATTGGAGTGGTGTCTTTATCAGAACAAAGTACGACCATTAAATTACTTACCATAGCAGCTTTTCTTTCTTCATCTAACTCAATAATTTTTCTTTTACTCAAACGATCTAAAGCCATTTCAACCATACTTACAGCCCCTTCCACTATTTTATGACGTGCGGCAATAATAGCAGTGGCTTGTTGACGTTTTAACATGGCATTAGCAATTTCTTGTGCATAGGCTAAATATCCTATTCTAGCTTCTAACACTTCAATTCCGGCCATAGCTAAACGTTCAGATAATTCAACTTCTAAAGCATCACTAACTTCATTTACACTAGCTCTTAAAGTAATTTCTTCAACTTTGTCATCATCTTCAAAATTATCGTAAGGATATAAACTTGCTAATTTACGAACAGCAGCATCTGATTGTACTCTCACAAAACTTTCGAAATTATCCACATCAAAAGCAGCTTTAAAAGTGTCTTTTACGCGCCAAACAAGGATGGTGCTTATCATTATTGGATTTCCTAATTTGTCGTTAACCTTTACACGTTCACTGTCAAAATTACTCGCTCTTAGCGAAATGCTTTTTTTGGTGTAAAACGGATTTGCCCAAAAGAATCCATTGTCTTTAACAGTTCCAATATACTTTCCAAATAGTAATAATACCATGGAGGTGTTAGGATTGATTAAGAAAAATCCGGGAATAATTAATATCCCTAATGCAATAGGTATAATAAACCATGGGCTTTCAAATTGAATGATGCCATAAATTCCGAATGCTATTAAAGCAATTAATATGACTATCCATAAGTAGCCATTGGACGATTTAGTAATTTTTTCTTGATTCATAATTCTGATATTAAAATGATATCATAAAGTTATGAAATTAATTTTAATATATCAACTATTATTTTGTACTACATATTTCATAAATTAGCCAACAAATGAATATAGAGTAAAATCAAAATATTAATCATAACTTATTTCAAAATCAATGAAAAAAATATTTTTAGCATCAATGTTGTTGTTTTTTATAGCAACTTCATACGCTTTTGCAAATGAACCAGTTTGGGGAGCAACAGGACATAGAACTGTTGGCGCAATTGCTCAAGAACACCTAAATAAATCTGCAGAAAAGAAAATTAACAAATTATTAAAAGGAGAAAGCTTGGCTTTAGTTTCAACTTTTGGTGATGATATTAAATCGGATAAACGATTTAAACATTTAGATCCTTGGCATTATATCAATATGCCTTTTGAGGTGTCTTACGAAAGTTCTGATAAAAACCCGGAAGGAGATATTTATGTAGCAATTACAACGTGTATAAATATCTTAAACAATAAAAATGCATCTCAAGACGATAAAATTTTCCACTTAAAAATGTTAGTTCATTTAATGGGAGATTTGCATCAACCTATGCATGTGGGTAGAGTTGAAGATAAAGGAGGTAACACCATACAATTACAGTGGTTTAAATCTGGAACCAATTTGCATAGAGTATGGGATTCTAATTTAATTGATCATTTTGGAATGACCTATACCGAATTGGCTGATAACAGAAAAAAAGTTTCTCAAGCTCAAATTAAAGAATGGGAAAAAGGAACTATTGCAGATTGGTTAGCAGAAACGCATCAATTAACACCAAAAGTCTATGAATCAGTAACAATTGGGCAAAACTTAGGTTATGAATACGCTTATGAACACATGGATTTAGTAAGAATACAATTACAGAAAGCAGGAGTTCGTTTAGCAAAAGTATTGAACGATATATTTATATAATTCAAAAATAAATTTAATACTCAAAATCAAAACTTTATAGTTCTTTTAACACAGTATAATATTTTTATTAAGTAATTTTATAAATGAAATTTTACTTACGGTCACAAAGTAAAGATATTTAAGTTTGCGTTCTATAATTTTTTCGTTAATAAGTTTTGGTTTTTTAGTTAGAGTAAAAAAGGCACTGAAATCCCAGTGCTTTTTTTATTGACTATGAGTTCCGTCACAAAATGGATGGTTGCTAGTGGCTTTACAATTACATAAATTTTTTGTTGATTCAGTTTCAACTGTAAAGACATGTGGGCTAAAACCTGTTCCTTTGTGTTTTCCATCACAAAATGGTTGATTTTCAGATAAACCACAACTACACCAAGCATATTTTTTTTCTGCCTCTAAAGTGACTTTTGTTGGGGTATCACCGGCTCTTTTAGGTAAATTCATAGGATTCTGTTTTAATGGATTATTATTAAAGATACATAAAAATTTATAAATGCGTTTTAATCAAAATCATTAATTTCTTATCGAATTGTTTTGACAAAATCAAAAATAGATTCTTTAGAAGTGCCATTATTTGTAAGATGTTTTACAAAGGCACTTCCGATAATGGCTCCTGAACTATTTTTGCAAGCAGTTTCAAAGGTTTGTTTATCGTGAATGCCGAAACCAATTAAGGTTGGATT
>JAMPYA010000174.1 GCA_023700885.1 Flavobacteriaceae bacterium | reverse complement strand
TAAAATTTTTATGGATCAATAAACTAAAATGTACAATCATAATTAAGAATAGCTTTTTTATTAAAACATAGTCATTTCTTCCTGTTAAAAAATGTAAATTTGTCCTACTAAAATACAACTAAAATGACTTTTCAAGAAGCAATACTTCAGTATTTCAGCCTCCCAAAAATTTAATAAATTAATTAACCTGACACTCCGAGCGAAGACGAGGGGAACCAATTAACCTATTAACCAGTTAACCAAATAAATTTTTAACATCCTGCCCTGAGCTGGCCGAAGGGTCAACTTTCAAACTTTCAACATCATTTCCTATATTCGTAACGCTTACAAAAGAAAATTGCTAGAGATTCCATGAAATAAGCAAAATTAAAACAAATAAAACCTCCGTTTAAATTACTAAAGGATTAAAACCGATGAATTTTTTAAGTTTATAAAAAATTTGGATTTAATTTTAAATCAAAAATTCCGTAAACTATTACCTTTACTTTTTGTTTTTTTTGTAAACATATCTATTTACTTTTTTTATATTTGTAAATATATTTATTTACTTTTCAATCTAATTGTAAACTTAAATTATTACAAAAATGAGAAATAAAAAGAAACTTTTAATAGAACAATTGGACCAAAAACTAGAACCTTTTCAAAAAACTGAACTGGTTTTGGTGCCAAATAAGGGGTGGATTAATACCATTCGAACGGCCCTTAATATGACTATGGCTCAACTTGGCACCAGACTTAAAATTACTAGACAAGGTGTAAAAAACATAGAAGAAAGCGAATCAAAAGGCTCAATATCTATAAATGCATTAAAAGAAGTGGGTGAAGCATTGGATTTAAAATTAGTTTATGGATTCGTCCCAAAAAATGGGACCTTTGAAAACTTAATCAACTTAAAGGCTGAAAAACTGGCACGAAAAATTGTTTTAAGAACCAATCAAAATATGAAATTAGAGGATCAAGGAATTGGAGATGAAAAAATTAATAAAATAATAAAAGAGTTGGCTAGTGAAATAAAACGAGAAATGAGAAAATCATTATGGGATTAGAATTGCAATATAAAGATGGACAAACGCCTTTAGATGAAGAAGAAAAAGAAGGTCTAAAGATAAAGTCGATATCTACACAAGGAGAATTGGATGAATTCGAACAATTAAATATAGAAAAGTCAATCGAATGGACCATTCGTACGAAATTAAGTCCTGAAAGAATATTGACAGAAAAGTTTATAAAAGATTTACACAAAAAAATGTATGGAGATGTATGGAAATGGGCTGGTCAATTTAGAAGGACAGAAAAAAATATAGGAATCGCTTGGACTCAAATTGGAATTGAATTAAAAAATTTACTAGACGACACTAAATATTGGATTAAAAATAACACTTATTTACCTGAAGAAATTGCTATTAGATTTAAACATAGATTAGTTTCTATTCATTGTTTTCCAAATGGAAACGGAAGACATTCCAGAATGATGGCCGACATAATGATGGAATCCATATTTGGTAATGAAATTTTTTCATGGCATCAATCAAATGTGGTCAAAGCTAATGAAACAAGAAAACAGTACATAAAAGCCTTAAAAGAAGCCGACAATGGTAACATTAATCCATTAATTGAATTTGCAAAAAACTAAAGTCAACAATACACATAAAAAATTGCTTAATTCAGTAATACAGAATGCTTCTAAAATAAAATATTAATAAGGCACTTCTAACTTCTAATTTCAAACTTTCAACATAATTTCCTATATTCGTAACGCTTACAAAAGAAAATTGCTAGAGATTCCATGAAATAAGCATAACTAAAACAGTATTAACAACTTTATTTAAGTTATTTAGTGGGTGCAAAAGGACAAAATAGCACATTATAAAGAACAGGCAATAAGTAGTGACACCCTACATTTAACAATCGACAGACAGAATGAGCAAGACTTATAACACAATTGGTTCACTGACGACTTTAAAATCACATTTAGAAGAAAACAATATTTATGACTTTAAATCATTAAAAGAAGTTATTGATTTTCAAAGCTCATTTGCAATTTCCCGACAGCAATTAATTTCTCTTCATAAAAACCTAATTGAGGAAGAAAAAAACTTGCTCAACATAGAGTTAAAAATCTTAGATACAGCAATCGAAAAACAACGACACCAGACAGAACAAATATTGACAGACGAAATTGACAAACTGAAGCAGCAACTTAATATTTCAATAAGCAATATTCCAACAAATGTATTTCAGAAAATAACCAAGGATTTAAGACATTGGATCTATAAAATGAAAATTAAACACAAAGAGAAAGAATTTGATAAAAACGTAAAAACGAAAATTAGCCACCTCATTGACAATTACCAAGAAAAAAGAAATCGCTATCAATTTATAACTTCAAATGTTGATGAAGCTGTAAAACAGAGTGTTCATCATTCTTTATCAGAACTTGAAAGAAAAAAAGCTATAATAGACAATCTAAACAGTTTTATTTATGGTGCTTTAGGAGAACAAAAGGTAGTTAAGGCATTAGAAAATCTATCTGACGAATATTTTTTGATTAATGACTTTTCTGTTTCATTTTCACCGGCAATATATAACAGACAGGAAAATGATTACATAAAGTCTGTTCAAATTGACCATATTCTTGTCGCACCATCAGGAATATTTCTTATTGAGACCAAGAATTGGAGTGAAAAATCTTTGGAAAATTTGAGTTTACGTTCACCTATTCAACAAATAAGGAGAACTAGCTTTGTTTTATTTAAGTTGCTTAACAATGAAATAAGTAACTATCATCTAAGTTTAGACAGACATCATTGGGGCGACAAAAAAATATCAATCAAAAACCTCATTGTAATGACGAATACAAAACCCCAAGAGGAGTTTCAGTACGTGAAAGTCCTAACTTTAAACGAGCTTCTTGGATATATAAACTATTTTAAACCCACATTTTCAATTAATGAGACACAGAGAATTACTGACTTCATATTGCGTATAAATGAACAAAAAGTTATTAAAACGAAATGACGAACAGAAATCTTACTGCCTGTAACAGTGGCTCGTTAACTGAAATTTTTAATTAAAAACCCTCTCATATGAATAAAGTCTATTTTATTATTTGTTTGTTTGTTAATGTTTCCTTACAAGCTCAGGAATGGGAAGTTGCTAAAAATTCCGTAACTGGCGTTTTTGAAGTTAACAAAACTAAATCTGAATTATTTACGTTAATTAATAAATGGATTTCTATAAATTATTATTCTGCACAGAATGTTATACAAATGAATGATGCAGAATCTGGAACAGTAATTATTAAAGGAATTAACGAAGTAGTTTATTCAAATTTACCTGCAAAGGTTTTACAACCAAATAGTAAGTATGTTCCAGAAAAAACTTCGACAAAGTTCAATCATACAATTGAAATCAATATAAAAGACAATAAATTTCGAGTCGTATATACTTTAACTGATGTTATTTCTCCTATTTCGGCTGAAGATATATTTGTATCATATTTTTTTAATTCTATCAATTTAACTGGTGAAAATGCCGAAGCCGTTAAAGCCTACAATGAAGTGCTTGAAAAGTATTTGAAGCAAGGTTTAATCGGAAAAGAAAAAAGAGAAAAATATAATCAAGCGATGATTGATATGTTTACCGAGCTAAACAAGACAATTGTTAAAAAAATTAAAATTACAATGACGTCAATTGAGAAATCGACTAAAGCGGAAGATAAGTGGTAATTATAAAATAAAATAAACCGAACTTGACCCAAAAGTGGATTTTGAAATTCCTAAATGTTTTTATTCTTGAATAGTTTTAGGAATTTGATTATCTTTACCCTATGAAAACAATAGCGAAATTCGCTTCCTTTCTCTATCCTCGCTACCGCACGAAATGAAATTCGACGAAGTCAATCCTTTCGTGTGGTAGTTAGGTTCAGCATAGCCTCCAGTTTACACAATTGCAGCTTTCGGTAACGCTCCGCTCTCCAAAGTCACTTGATCATAACACATCCTATTTTAAATAATCGTGTCACAAAAGATTTTTTACAAGCTCCAAACCGTAATTACTTGTAGATTTTTTATTAAAACATAGTCATTTCTTCCTGTTAAAAAATGTAAATTTGTCCTACTAAAATACAACTAAAATGACTTTTCAAGAAGCAATACTTCAAGGAATTCCTACTGAATTACCATCCATAAAATCATATGACACCTCAATTAATC
>JAMPYA010000017.1 GCA_023700885.1 Flavobacteriaceae bacterium | reverse complement strand
GTTACAACCCCAACAATATTAGAATGATGTTCTATCAGGGTTTTTAATATACCTACAGCAAAATCTGGGGTTCCCATGAAAACAAGTCGTAAACTATGTCGCATTATTTTAATTGAAATTTATTTTGCAAATTTAAACTTATAATATCTCTTTCTATTAATAAATGTAAAATGTCTAACAATAATTTTCGTTCAACCTCAATTATATCTAGTAATTCATTTATTGATTTAGCTTGATTTTGTAAAATTTCTAATAATTGAGATTCAATTTCTTTGGTTGAAATCTTATTTTTTTTTGCTTTTTCGTTTAAGCAAACATCACAAATGTTACACTTTATTGGATTTTCTTCTCCAAAATAATGAAGTAATTGTTGATTTCTACACTCGGTATTATTTTTTAAAAACTGAACAATTTTATTAAATTTTGCTAGCTTCAATTCATTTTGATTGTTGATTTGTCTAGATTTTAAGTTTATGGTACGTTCATCTTCTCTTGGAACAAGAAATAAAAGTTGTAAATAAATATTGGCAGAAATATAATTAATCATTTCATCTTTAGTTAATTGACTTAATTGATTTTTAAGTAAATCAACAGAAATTCCCAATTTTTTAGCAAGAGCACTTTCGTTAATCGGAGTTGTAAAATCTATAATTCCACCATAGGTTCTCAATAATATTTGTAAAAGGTTTCCTAATTCTTTATGAGTATCAACATAATTAAATACATCTTGACTATTAGCCAAAAATGTAACTGTAGATTTTCGGTTAAAATTTTCATCTAGACTAAGAATTTGAACATAATCTAACATTTTTAAGGCATGATAAACTTTATTTTTATGAAAGTTATAATGAGTACAAAATGATTCTATATCGAGTGTTAGTGATTCTTGAATCCAATCGCCATAAGAAATTTTAAAATACTGATTGAGTTTAAAATAAACCTCTTTAATAAAGGAAACATCAGGTAATGTCTTTAAAAGTTGCTGTTCACTTTCATAATAATCAGAATCATCTATCAATACCACAGAAAATGATTTTTTCCCATCTCTGCCGCCTCTTCCGGCTTCTTGGATATAATTTTCAATACTACTCGGAATATTTAAATGGATTACTGCTCTAACATTGGGTTTGTCTATTCCCATTCCAAAGGCATTGGTAGCCACCATTATGGGAGTCACTTCATCAATCCATTGGTTTAAAGTGGTTTGTTTTTCATCAACAGTTAAACCACCATGGTAAAAATTACTTTTAAAACCTAAATTGTTGAGTTGTAAACTCAATTCTTTGGTCATTTTCCTACTTTGTACGTATATTATTGCTGGGGCTTTTATCTTTTTCAGCATCAACTTTAACGTCGTTAATTTATCCTCTAAATGATACACTTGATAGGCTAAATTCTCTCTATAAAAAGATTTTTTAAAAACTTGAGGATTTTCAAAACCTAAATATTTTATAATATCTTCTAATACCAAAGGAGTTGCGGTAGCGGTTAGTGCTATAAAAGGAACAGCCGGATGTAATTCTTTTAGCAAAGCTATTTTTAAATAAGATGGCCTAAAATCATGACCCCATTCTGAAATGCAATGAGCTTCATCTACGGCAATTAAAGAAACCGGTAATTGTTTTATTTTTTCTTGAATGAATGATGATTGTAATTTTTCGGGTGATACATATAAAAACTTATAATTTCCGAAATGTAAGTTATCAAAAATGACATTAATTTCATGGGAAGATAATTGCGAAGACAATAAAACGGCTTTAATATTTTTATGTTCAAGATTGTTAATTTGATCTTGCATCAAAGCAATTAAAGGAGAAACAACGATGCAAACTCCGTCAGAAAGTAAGGTAGGTATTTGATAACACAAGGATTTTCCACCACCTGTAGGAAGGAGCGCGATGGTATTTTTATTTTCAATAACTGATTTGATAATCGCTTCTTGAGGTTCTCTGAAAGCAGAAAATCCCCAATATTGATTTAATATTTCAGCAGGATTGCTCATTTATTTCTTAAAGATTATTTAAAATAAAATCAGTTCTAAATTCAATAGTACCACAAGGAACTTCTATTAATTGATAGTCTAAATTTTCATAAGTTCTTTTTAAGTGATTAAAAATAGCTAATGATTGTTCAAAATTTTCATACCTCACTTCATCGGTAATATAAATTTCTTGCCAGGGTGGTGTAATGAAAATGGTATCATATCTATATTTCATACTTTTTTCAACATAAATAGGCGGATAATCAACACTAATATAATTCATATAAGCGTGTATATCTGGTATTCCTCTATCAAAAAAGATAAAATCAGTATCCATATTGTTAGCTATCTTATATTGATTTTCTCTTCCCTCTAAAAGCATTTCACTAAAAAGCATCGGGTTTTTTAAGAATAATTGTTCAATTCCATTTCTTCTTGCCATTTCAGTAATATCTCTTGAAATTTCTTCCAAACAATTATAACCTCTTTTAATGAGTTCATTAATAAGCGTTGATTTTCCGGTTCCGGGACCTCCGGTAATGACAATTTTATTTTGCATGCTGCAAATTACTAAATAAAGTGAATATTTAATGTATTTTTGTACATATGAAAAGGTAATAAAAATGGATTTACAAGAAGAATTTTTAAAAAAATTAAGACAAACACTTATAGAAAACACAACTTTTCCTACAAATTATATCTATAAATTTATTGTTCCCAATGAATCAACAAAAATTAATCATTTAATGGAATTGTTTAATTTTCAAGGTGCCGTAATTACTTCAAAAGAATCTAAAACAAACAAATATAAGAGTTTTACAATAAGTGTTTTATCAAACTCAGTTGATGAAATTATTCAAAAATATAGAGAAGTTTCTGTTATTCAAGGAATTATTTCTCTTTAAATAAGGGTTAAAAATAAATGTATAAAACTATCGTTTAAAGTATATCAAATAACTTATTATGATTGTGTTTAAAGTGTATTTTCTATCTTATTTTCGCAAACTTTTAACACTTATTCTTGTTGTAGTTTTTAATCAATTTACAAAAGCACAAAATAATGTATTGCTAACAATTGATAATCAAAATATTACGGTTGATGAATTTGAGTATATATTTAATAAAAATAGCGATGTAATTACAGTAAAGAATCAAGAAGAAATCAATACTTACCTCGATTTATTTATCAATTTTAAGTTAAAATTAATTGATGCCAGAAAAATGGGATTAGATACTTCAAAAAGTTATCAATCTGAACTAACTAAATATAGAGCACAATTAATAGAACCCTTTTTAAAAGATGAACAAGCAGTTGAGTTTCTCGCTAAAGAGGCATACAGCAGGTTAAAATACGATATAAATGCCAGTCACCTATTGTTTCAATTACCTTTAGGTTCTAGTCCGACTGACACTTTAGCGACTTATACCCAAATTATAGAAGTTCGCAATAAAATATTGGATGGAACTTCTTTTGAAACTGTTGCTACCGCTTATTCTCAAGATCCGTCGGTAACTGAAAATAATGGAAACCTTGGATATTTTACGGCTTTTAATATGGTTTATCCTTTTGAAACGGCTTGTTACAATACAACAGTTGGTACTATTTCTAAACCGTTTAGAACAAGATTTGGTTACCATATTGTAAAAATTAATGACAAAAGACCTACTAAAGGTGAAGTAGAAGTAGCACATATCATGTTAAAAAATACGGATGAAGCCAGTACAGTAGATGAAATTTATCAGAAATTAATGAATGGAGCCTCTTTTGAAACCTTGGCAAAACAATACTCAGCAGATCAAAATTCAGCTCAAAACGGTGGGAAAATATCGAGATTTGGTTCAGGAAAATTAGTTAAAGAGTTTGAAGATGTTGCCTTTAATTTAAATGAAGGACAAATTTCTAAACCATTTAAGACTGTTTATGGTTGGCATATTGTAAAATTGATCAAAAAACATCCATTACTAAATTATCAAGAAATGGAGCAAGAGTTGAAAATAAAAGTTCAGCATGATGAGCGATCTGAAATTATTACAAAATCATTGGCTAAAAAATTAAAATCTACCTATAAATTGGTCAAAAATAAAGATGTCATTTCAAAAATCACTGATTTAAGTGCGCTAAATCCAGATCAAGTTCTTTTCAGTATCAATAAGCAAAATATAACAGTAAAGCAATTTCAAACATATTTAAATCAACATAGAAACAACACTATTTATGACAATTATAATGATTTTATAGATTTTCAATTGATTGAATATCATAAAAATAATCTTGAAAAGGTAAATCCTCAGTTTGCAGCTGTTATGAAGGAATATGAAGAAGGGTTGTTGCTGTTTGAAATTTTACAACACAAAATTTGGAATCAATCAGAAAAAGATACCTTAGGGTTAAAAAAATATTTTAATAAGCATCAGCATGAATATTACTGGGAAAAGAGGGTAAAAGGAACTATTATGAGTAGCCCGGATGAAGCAACGGCAAAAAGTATTATTCAATTTTTAATGGAAGGGAATTCTATCGAAAATATTAAGAAAAGTTTCACTAAATATTCAGAGAATATTGAGATAAAATCAGGTATTTTTGAACAAGAAAGTTTACTTTTACCGAAATCTTTTGATTTTATGGAAGGGATTTCTAAAATTTATCCTGAAAACGGAAAACAGAAGTTTGTAATTGTTGATGAGATTTTAAATACAACTCCCATGACTTTTGAGGAAGCAAAGGGGAAATTAATGAATGATTTTCAACAATATTTAGATCAACAATGGATTGAAGGATTGAGAAAGACGATTAAAGTAAAAATTAATAAATCAGCATTCAATAAATTAATTAGTAACTATCAGCAACCGAAGTGAAATTTTTAAAAATATATCTTATTCTTATAGTTTTTATAACTTCCTGTGAATTTTTGAATTTCAAAGATTCGCCTGATAATAAAGCTATCGCTAGAGTTCATGATAAATATTTATATGAATCTGATATTAGAGATTTAGTGCCAGAAAATGCAAGTAAAGAAGATAGTATTGCTATTGTAGAAAATTACATTTATTTATGGGCAAAACAGCGATTATTACTTTATAACTCTGAATTAAATTTAAGTATTAATAAAGATGAGTACGAGAAATTAGTGAATGAATATCGTGAAGATTTATACATCAATGCTTATAGAGAAGCGGTGGTAAATCAGTATACCGATACTATTATCAGTGCAAATGAAATTGAAAGTTATTACAATACTAATAAAGAAAGTTTTCATTTAAACGAGGAGTTGGTTAAAATGAAATATATTTTAATAGGAAAAGAAATTCAAAATCCTATAGAGTTTACAAGGTTATTTACTTCTGGCAAACAAAAGGATATAGAAAAAATAATAGAGAATGAATACAAATTAAAATCCCATAATTTTAATGATTCAACCTGGATTCGTTTTGCTGATATTCAGCAAAAATTACCTATTCTCAAAAAAATAGAGCGAGCTTCATCCTTACCGAAATCTACGATCATTCAAAAACAGGATAGTTTAGGAATTTATTTAATTAAGGTAAAAGACCTATTAACTATTAATGATGTAGCACCTTTAAATTATGTATCATCAAATATTAAACAAATGATTTTACATAAACGAAAACAAGAATTACTTAAGAAAATAGAAGAAACATTAGTAACAGATGCCATTAAAAATAAACAATTTGAAGAATTTAAATAACATGAAAAATAAGTTAATAATCCTATTTGTATTATTGTCGATATCAATTAATGCACAGCAAAAAATTAAAATTGATGGCGTTGCCGCTGTAGTTGGAAAGAATGTTGTATTAAACTCTGATATTGAGAAGTTTAAACAAGAAGTTGCGCAAAGAAGTAGTGGTAAAATTACCATTTCAGACTGCGAAATGTTAGACGAAATAATGACACAAAAATTGTTAGCACATCATGCTGTTATAGATAGTATGAAAATTGTTGATGCTGATATTAAATCTAAAGTTGAAAATGATATCGCTTATTTTAAACAACAATTAGGTACTATCGAAAAAGTGGTTGAGTTATATGGTTTTAATGATGAAGAAGATTTGCAAAAAGAATTGACCATTATTCAAACAGAACAAAGTCTTATCAGAAAAGAACAAGAACATATTACTGATGGTATTGATGTTACCCCTGAAGAGGTAAGAACTTATTTTAAAAGTTTAAAAGAAAAGAATGAATTACCAGAATTTGGAGCAGAAATAGAGTTAGCTCAAATAGTTTTATATATAGAACCAACTGTTGCCGAAACCAATAGAGTTATTGATAAACTTAATACCATTAAAAAAGAAGTAGAGGCGGGTAGTAGTTTTAGAATGAAAGCTATTTTAAATTCAGACGATCCAGCAGTAGCTCAAAATGGAGGAAAATACACTTTAACACGTGAAAGTCCGTTTATTAAAGAATTTAAAGAGGTAGCTTTTAGTTTAGACGAAAAAGAAATTTCAGATCCATTTAAAACGCTTTACGGATTTCACATTATTCAAGTCGAGAAAATTAGCGGACAGGAAATAGAGGTGAGACACATTCTAATTCAGCCACAAATTGATGATGCTGAATTGAGTAAAGCTAAAAATTTGCTTACAGAAATAAAATCTAAAATTGTGAGTGGAGAAATGACTTTTGAAGAGGCTGTTAAAAAACACTCACAAGATGATGCAACCAAAAATAATAATGGATTAATTATCAATCCATCTACCAATGATACTTCCTTTGATTTGACCCGTATGGATCCTGCCTTATATGCACGTGTAAATCAATTAAATAAAAATGATATTACAGATCCGTTTTTTGAAGAAAATCCTGGTGCCGAGAAAATGTACAAGATTATCATGATGAAGAATAAAATTCCGGCTCATACGGCAGATTTTTCTAAAGACTACGTTAAAATTCAGCGATTGACTTTACAACGCAAAAAAGAAGAGGCACTTGATAAATGGGCAAATAATAAAATTAAGGATACTTATATAAAAATAAGTGAAGCTTTTAAAGATTGTAAATTTGAAAAGAACTGGAATAAAAAATAATAAAAAAAGGAGCGAAGCTCCTTTTTTTATTGGGTTTTTTCAAAGAAACTAAAATGACTTCCACCATATTTTCTGATGTCTGAAAAATTAGGATGTTGGCTAAAATCAGTGTTTTTAGAATGTTCTATGATTAAAACGCCCTCATCATTGAGTTGTTCATTCTGAAAAACTAAATTTACAATAGTATTAAATTGAGCTTGTTCAAAAGCGTAGGGAGGATCTGCAAAAATAATATCAAATTTTTGAGTTGATTTTTCAAGGTATTTAAATATATCAGATTTGATAACGGTAATAGGTAAATCTAATTCCGCAGCAATTTTTTGTACAAATCTAGTACAACCTATATTTTCATCAACTGCAATAATGTGATTAACTCCACGTGATGCAAATTCATAACTGATATTTCCCATCCCTGCACATAAATCTAATACCTTTAAACTGCTAAAATGAAACTGATTGTTTAAAATGTTAAAAAGAGATTCTTTAGCCATATCAGTGGTGGGTCTGATTGGCAAATTTTGAGGTGCAGTGATTCTCCTGCCTTTATATTTTCCAGAAATAATGCGCATTAATACTGATTTAAAACAATAAAATGTTGATGCTTAGGAATCGAATTGAGTATTTCTGATTGATATGGGTAATCATACTCCAAAAACTCAATGTTTCTGACATACTTATAGATGAGTTTATATAAATTACTTTGATTATCTATATCGCCCAGTAAAATGATATTGTGAACATCTCTATCTAACTGTAATTGCTCAAAAATAAATAAAATAAAGTATGCAAAATCTTCGTAGGTATTTAGCACAAATGAATTATATAAAATAAGTTCCTGTTGTTTCAATACAATAATTTCAAAATCATTTTTAGAAACATGTACATATACTTTAATAGTATCTGAGTCTTTATTAAGATCAATCAATCGCTCTACTAATACCGTTCCGGCATGCTTATAATTAAATGGGCCGAATTGGTCTAAAAAGAAATTGGTAATGTTAACAAAAGGGATATAGACGTTTACTAATTGATCTTTTTCAAGAACATCATGCGTTATAAAATCATTGGAAAGTACTTTAGTGCTGTACTGCAAATAATTTGATGCAAGCTGCTCATCAAAAAGTTCTAAAGGAACAAAGGTATTTAACTTATTTTTAATGGTAATGTTAACAGACTGATATTGATTTTGAAGTAAAGGTTCTTCTAAAACTATTTGCTGGATATTATTTAAAATATTATCTAATGTCAAATTGTTCTGAAAATAATCAAAATGGTAAAGTGCTGTAATTTCTTTTAAATCGTTGTTTAGAATGCAAAAAGAAAATCCATCCAAATTAATTTGGATGGATAAGTGACTATTATCAAGATAATTAAAGTCTAAATTGTTGTTAATCTTTTTTATCACCTGCGTCATAAAAAGGAGGCCAGTTTCCACTTGTGCTAACTTCTTCTAATGAACCAACCGAAATAAATTCACCTCTTACCTGTTCACCACCAAAGGCTTCTTTCTCTTGGCTTACTAGGTAATTATCCATGCCATGAAGTACAATAGCTTTATCTACTTTTGCTTCAAAAACCGGAGACATTAAGCCGGAAACTTTTTCAACCATGGCTAAAGAAACTTTAAATTTTTCTTTAGTATCAGGAACATTAAACATGTTTTTGTAATCTCTACCAGCAAATTTATTTTTAACTTCCTCATAACCAATAGTATCAGTAATTTTCACATCCACATCGACTACAATTCCTCCACCTAGATTTTTCTTTTGAACAATATATCTAGATTCAGTTAAAGCATGTTTACCATTTTCTACAAAAGCAATTAATTCTTGTTCGTTGTCTGTGTATCTACCTTTAGCTTGATAAAAAGCAATCTCAGCATCACGAATCATTTTTAAGTTACTAATAACTTTTTTATATCTTTTTTCTTTTTCTTGGTTAAAATTGATAGGACTCATAATTCCATCATAAATTTTAAACGCAAGGAATGCGATTGCAACCCATAAAAATGCAGATAAAATCCATTGTTTATCTAAAGGCACATATTTAATTACTGCATAAGCTATAAACGCAACAGCAATTATTGAGACGATAATAATTAAAATTGTAATCATTTTTCTAGTTCTTGTTTGTTATTGGACGTACGCAAATCTACAAATTTTTTTCAATGCTAAAAATTTTTATGCATAAATCAATTTGTATATTTGGGAATTATCTAAGATTCATGATTTATAATTCAAATATTTTTTTTGAGCAGCTTCAAAAATCTTTTCCGCATACTCCAACAGAAAGTCAAATTAGTGCACTTAAGATGTTAAGTGAGTATCTTTTTTTAAATAACAAAGATTCGCTATTTGTACTTAAAGGATTTGCAGGAACCGGCAAAACAACAACTATTTCGGCCTTGGTGAATTGTTTGTGGAAAATAAATAAACAAGCAGTTTTAATTGCACCTACAGGTAGAGCTGCCAAGGTCATGTCTAATTATGCCAAAAAGAAAGCTTTTACAATTCATAAAAAAATTTATTATCCGAAAAAAAATAAAAGCGGAGCTATACAGTTTACGTTACAACCCAATAAGTATAGCAACACTATATTTATTGTTGATGAGGCTTCCATGATTCCTGATGATTCAAAAAATGTATTGTTTGATACCAGTTCTTTACTTAATGATTTAATTCAATTTATAGATTCAGGTCAAAATTGTAAAATGATATTTATTGGTGATGAAGCTCAGTTACCACCTGTAAAATTAGAGGTAAGTCCCGCATTAGATGTTGATAAATTAGAAATTAATTATCAAAAAACAGTTTATGAAGCCTTGTTGGATGAAGTTGTCAGACAGCAAAAAGATTCCGGTATACTTGAAAATGCAACTCAATTAAGAGCACTATTAAATGGGAATTTATATACTGATTTTAAATTTCAACTTGATTTAAGTGAAGTTCATAAAATTCAGGATGGTTTTAATTTACAAGAAAAAATACAAGAATCTTATGATGAATACGGAATTGATCAAACAACCATTATAGTAAGATCAAATAAAAGAGCTAATATCTATAATGAGCAAATTAGAAATAAGATAAGAGGTTTTGTAGGAGCCATTACAGTAGGAGATTATATTATGGTGGTAAAAAATAACTATTATTGGCTAAATGCTTCGGATGAAACCGATTTTATCGCTAATGGAGATATTTGCGAAGTAATGTCTATCTACAATTTTAAAGAATTGTACGGATTCAAATTTGCTGACGTGAAAATCAGAATGATTGATTATGACGAATTGCCACCATTTGATACGGTTATTTTATTGGATACCTTAACCTCCGATACAGCCTCTTTAAGTTATGAGGAATCGAATAAGATGTATCAAGAAATTTCGATGGATTACGCTCATATTAAAACGAAGTACAAAAAACTTCAAGCCATAAAAAATGATAAGTATTACAATGCGTTGCAGGTAAAGTTTTCTTATGCAGTTACCTGTCATAAATCTCAAGGAGGGCAATGGAAAAGTGTTTTTGTAGAACAACCTTATAATGCCTCTTTAGAGCAAGCAGAATTTGTAAGATGGTTATATACTGCTGTAACTAGAGCTGAAGAAAAATTGTATTTAATTGGATTTAATGATTCCTTTTATGAGTGATTCATCAAACAAAATTGCTACATTTATATCATATTAACACAAAGTTAAATAAACAAACTATGAATAAAATATCATTTTATTTAGGATTAACCATTATTTTTGGCATCACATCTTGTAATCAAAAAAATCAAATGGATAAAAATGTACTTCCACCTGTTGCGGAAAAAATTGAAAAGAAATTAACCATACATGGTGACATCAGAATAGATAATTATTATTGGTTAAATGAAAGAGAAAATCCAAAAGTAATTGAGTATCTCAACGCTGAAAATGCTTATTACGATACCATAACCTCTCATACAAAAGGTTTTCAAAAAGAACTTTTTGAAGAGATGAAAGCTCGAATTAAAGAAGATGATGAAAGCGTTCCCTATTTTAAAAATGGATATTATTACATAACTCGTTTCGAAAAAGGAAATCAATATCCTATTTATGCTCGTAAAAAAGGAAGTTTAGAGGCAAAAGAGGAAATTATCTTTAATGTAAATGAAATGGCCAAAGGATCTGAATATTATAAATTAGGCGGTCTTACAGTTAGTCACGATAATCAAATAGCTTCTTTTGGAGTTGATAAAGTGAGTCGAAGACAGTATACTTTGCAATTTAAGAATTTGGTAACTGGCGAGATTTATCCTGAAAAAATTGAAAACACTACCGGTGGTTCCGTTTGGGCTAAAGACAATAAAACCATTTTTTACACTAAAAAAGACCCTGTAACTTTAAGAAGTGATAAAATATATCAACACATTCTCGGTACAGATGTTTCTAAAGATAAATTAGTCTATCATGAAAAGGATGATACTTTTAACACAACAGTTGGAATTACAAAATCAGATAAATATATAATCATAGCTTCCTATAGTACCTTATCTACTGAATATCAATATTTAGAAGCAGACAATACAACCGGTAAGTTTAAGCTTATTCAGTCTCGTGAGCGCGATTTAGAATATAGTGTAGAGCATTTTAATAATCATTTTTATATTTTGACTAATTATCAAGGTGCTCAAAACTTTAAGTTGATGAAAACTCCAGAAAATGCCACAACTAAAGAAAATTGGGTAGATGTAATACCACATAGAGCTGATGTATTGCTTGAAGATATTTCTATTTTCAAGAAGTATTTAATTTTAGAAGAGCGAAACAACGGTTTAAATAAAATTAGAATTATAAAATGGGATGGTAGTGCAGATTATTATTTACCTTTTGAAGAAGAAACCTACTCGGCCGGTGTTTACTTTAATCCGGAGTTTGATACCGAAATTTTGAGATATAGTTACAATTCTCTTACAACTCCAACTTCTGTTATTGATTTTCATATGGAAACTAAAGCCAAAGAAATCAAGAAAGAACAAGAAGTTTTAGGAGGAAAATTTGATAAAAATAATTACGTAAGCGAACGTTTATGGGCTACAGCCAGAGACGGAAAAAAAGTTGCAATCTCCTTGGTTCGTCATAAAAATACTAAACTAAGTAAAAACACGCCATTATTATTATACGGTTATGGTTCTTATGGTTACACCGTAGATCCGAGTTTTAGTACTAACAGATTAAGTTTGTTAGATCGCGGATTTATTTATGCCATCGCTCATATTAGAGGTGGTGAATATCTTGGCAGAGCATGGTATGAAGACGGAAAATTACTCAAAAAAATGAATACTTTTAATGATTTTATTGACTGTGCAAAGTTTTTAATCGATCAGAAATATACTTCTTCTAAACATTTATACGCTAACGGCGGTTCTGCAGGTGGCTTATTAATGGGAGCTATTGTTAATATGAATCCGGAGTTGTTTAACGGTGTAATTGCAGATGTTGCTTTTGTTGATGTAGTAACTACAATGTTAGATGACAGTATTCCGCTAACTACCGCTGAGTATGACGAATGGGGGAATCCGAATGATAAAACCTATTACGATTATATGAAATCCTACTCTCCTTATGATAATATTAAAGCACAAAAGTATCCAAATATGTTGGTAACAACTGGTTTACATGATTCTCAGGTTCAATATTTTGAGCCAGCAAAATGGGTAGCTAAACTACGTGAATTAAAAACAGATAAAAATATTTTGTTACTTAAAACGAATATGGAAACGGGTCACGGTGGTGCTTCGGGTCGATTTGATGCTTTGAAAGAAATTGCGATTGATTATGCCTTTTTGTTCGATTTAGAAAATATCAACAAATAAAAAATGAGATAACAATTTAATGAAACACGATAAAATTTATTTTAATATATTAGAATTGATAGGAGATACTCCTATGATTCGATTAAATAAAATCACCAAAGAATTACCGGGAACCTACTTAGCTAAATTAGAGTCGTTTAATCCTGGAAATTCAATGAAAGATAGAATTGCACTTCATATTATTGAAGATGCTGAAAAAAAAGGAATACTAAAACCCGGAAGTACCATAGTAGAAACAACCTCTGGAAATACCGGATTCAGTATAGCCATGATTGCTATTATAAAAGGGTACCAGTGTATTTTAGCAGTGAGTTCAAAATCATCACCCGATAAAATAGATATTTTAAAAGCTATGGGAGCCAAAGTATATGTTTGTCCGGCAAACGTGCCTGCCGATGATCCTCGTTCCTATTACGAAGTTGCCAAAAGATTGCATTTAGAAACATCTAATTCTATTTATATCAATCAATATTTTAACGAATTAAATATAGAGGCACATTATCTTTCAACAGGACCCGAAATTTGGGCACAAACAAAGGGCAAGATAACCCATTTAGTTGCTGCTAGCGGAACCGGAGGAACCATATCGGGAACAGCTCGCTATTTAAAAGAGCAGAATCCGGCTATAAAAATTTTGGGAGTTGATGCCTTTGGTTCGGTCCTTAAAAAATATCATGAAACGGGTGAGTTAGATGAAAAAGAGATATATTCTTATCAAATTGAAGGATTGGGTAAAAATTTAATTCCGACCGCTACCGATTTTAAGATTATAGATGTCTATGAAAAAGTAACAGATGAAGACAGTGCCTTTGCAACCAGAGAATTAGCATTAACAGAAGGGATTTTTGCAGGCTATACTAGTGGAGCCGTAATACAAGCGATAAAACAATATGCAGCTAAAGGGTATTTTGATGAAAACAGTGTGGTAGCAGCTATACTTCCAGATCATGGATCAAGATATATGAGTAAGGTTTTTAGCGATGAGTGGATGGAAAAAAGTGGATTTTTAAAACAGTCTAAATTAGTATCAAAAGAAGTAATTTATATTGAATGATTTTAAAATCTAAAAAAAAATCATTTTATAAACACCTAATTTTTTTGGTAAAAATTTAGTTAATTTGTACAAGTTAATAAAAATAAGATTTAATAAATAGTACGTATGATTGATTTATTTGACAGAATTTATAAAGACAAAGGTCCCTTAGGGAAATGGGCAAAACAAGCAGAAGGATATTTTATTTTTCCAAAATTAGAAGGTCAAATTTCTAATAGAATGCAATTTAACGGGAAAGAAGTATTAACATGGAGTATTAATGATTATTTAGGTTTGGCAAACCATCCAGAAGTGAGAAAAGCAGATGCGCAAGCTGCTGCAGATTTCGGAATGGCATACCCTATGGGTGCCAGAATGATGTCTGGACACACTAAATATCATGAGCAATTAGAGCGTGAATTAGCTGCTTTTGTACATAAAGAGGCAGCCTATTTATTAAATTTTGGTTATCAAGGAATGGTTTCTACTATTGATGCTTTAGTTTCTAGAAACGATGTTATTGTTTACGATGCCGATGCTCATGCCTGTATTATAGATGGTGTTCGTTTACATCATGGTAAAAGATTTACCTATCAACATAATGATATCGAAAGTTTTGAGAAAAATTTAAAACGTGCTGCTAAATTAACCGAAGAAACCGGAGGTGGAATTCTAGTGATTACAGAAGGTGTTTTTGGTATGCGTGGTGAACAAGGAAAATTAAAAGAAATTATTGCTTATAAAGAAAAGTATAACTTTAGAATTTTAGTAGATGATGCTCACGGATTTGGAACTTTAGGTAAAACTGGTGCGGGAGCAGGCGAGGAGCAAGGCGTACAAGATGGTATAGATGTTTATTTTGGAACTTTTGCAAAATCGATGGCCGGAATTGGAGGTTTTGTTGCCGGAGATCGAGAAGTAATTCAGTACTTACAATACAATTTACGTTCTCAAATATTTGCAAAATCGCTACCAATGCCAATGGTAATAGGAGCTCTAAAACGTTTGGACATGATTCGTACAATGCCGGAGTTAAAAGATAAACTTTGGGAAAATGTAAATGCCTTACAAAATGGATTAAAAGAAAAAGGATTTAATATAGGTTCTACTAATACGTGTGTTACACCTGTTTATCTAGAAGGAGAAATACCGGAAGCTATGGCTATGGTTCACGATTTAAGAGAAAATTACAGAATATTTTGTTCTATTGTAGTGTATCCAGTTATCCCAAAGGGGATGATATTATTGAGATTAATACCAACAGCGGCTCATACTTTAAAGGATGTTGAAGAAACTATTTCAGCATTTTCATCGATTAGAGAAAAATTAGCAACCGGAGTTTATAAAAAAGTGGCTGCTTCAATGATGTAAGTAGTAAATGCCATAAAAATTCCCGCTTTTTTGCGGGAATTTTTATTAGTATCCTTCTGATATATTTTTAAGCGCTTGTTTGTCTAAGATCAAGATTTTTTTACCTTTCAATTTAATTAAGTTATTACTTTTAAATCCGGAAAGTAATCGTATAACAGATTCTGTTGCTGTACCTAATGTATTGGCAATTTCTTCTCTGGTTAACATAACATCAATATATTCATTTTTGTCAACACCAAACAGATCATCCAAGAAAAGTAATGTTTCTGCAAGTCGCTGCTTAACAGTTTTTTGTGCCATATTAGCAATACTGCAGTTAGCCTCATTTAATTGGTGAGAAATGTTTTTGAGCAGTTCTAAAGCAAATGCAGGATTTTCTTTAATAGAGCATAGTAAATCGTCTTTTGGTACAAAGCAAGCAAAAGAATCTTCAATAGCTGTAACGGTTAATCCTGCAGGTTCATCACACAATAGTGATCTATGACCAACGATATAGCCTTCTTTAATATAGCTGATAATTTGATCTTTACCGTTAGAATTTAACTTGGTAAGTTTAAACTTACCATTTTTTACACAGTAAAATCCGTTTACAGGATTACCTTCAACCATAAGGTTTTCCCCTTTTTTTACTAAAATAGTTGACTTATGTCTTGAAAAGCATTCTAATTCTTCATAAGTTAGCATCTTCAATGCATTCTTATCTTTGATAAGGCAATGTTCACATTTATTCATAGTGAAGTTTCAATTGAATAGCAAAAATATAAAAAATATGACTTTTATCATATTAAAACATGAAAATATTAATTAATTTAATAAGTTTTTTTAGTTGATGGGAAATGAAAATTGTTTTCACTGCGGATTGGAAACAAAAGATAAGCAATATCTTGTTGAAGATAAGCTCTTTTGTTGCAACGGATGTAAAACGGTTTATGAAATTTTAAACCAAAATGAGCTCAATTGTTACTACGATTTTGAACGTGCTCCGGGAGTTATTCCAAAGGAGTTCAAAAATAAATATAATTATTTAGATTCACCCGAAATTGTTGAAAAGATTTTAGACTTTTATGATGGTCATAGCTGTGTTGTAGAATTTTACATCCCAAGTATTCATTGTAGTTCTTGTATATGGGTGTTAGAAAATCTAGACAGATTTAATCCAGGTATCAAAAATTCATTGGTGAATTTTCCGCAAAAAACATTGAGAATTACCTACAAACAAGCTGATGTAAACTTAAGAGAATTGGTAGAGTTTATAGCTTCTATTGGATATGAACCTCAAATTAGTTTAGAAGATTCTGTCGGTACTAAAAAATTGGTCTCCAATGCATTGATTTATAAAGTTTCTATTGCTGCTTTTGTTTTTGGAAATGTCATGTTATTGTCTTTTCCAGAGTATTTTGAAATACAAGAATTTTGGTTAGAGCAATATAAAAATGTATTCAGATGGATGAATTTTGTAATGGTGCTTCCTGTGGTGTTTTATTCGGCAACTGATTATTATATTTCTGCCTATAAAGGCTTGAAAAATAGGATATTAAATATCGATGTTCCGATAACTTTAGGCGTAATTGCTTTGTATTTGAGGAGTGTATATGAAATTGTTTTTGATGTTGGAGCAGGTTATTTTGATTCACTGGCCGGACTTATTTTCTTTTTACTCTTAGGAAAGATTTTTCAACAAAAAACATACAACTATTTATCGTTTGAACGCGATTTTAAATCGTATTTTCCAATTGCTGTCACAGCCATTGATAAGGATGGAAAAGAAATAAGTAAACAAGTACAACATTTAAAGTTAGGAGATAGAATATTAATCAGAAATGAAGAGTTGGTTCCCGTTGATGGAATTATGATTAAAGGCGATGCTACTCTAGATTACAGTTTTGTTACCGGAGAGTCCTATCCTATCAAAAAAGAATCGGGTGAAAAAATATTTGCCGGAGCAAAACAAATAGATGGTCTATTTGAAATGGAAGTAATACATGAAGTTTCACAAAGTTATTTAACACAGTTATGGAGTAGTGACATTTTTCAAAAAGATACTCATAAAAGTATCAAATCTCATGTTGATAAAGTGAGTAAATACTTTACCATTGTAGTGTTAACTATAGCTTTTTCATCGGGAATTTATTGGTATTTTGCAGATGCTTCTAAAGCAGTATATGTCTTTACTGCAGTTTTAATTATTACTTGTCCGTGTGCCCTAGCCTTAACAACTCCATTTGCACTCGGCAATGTTTTAAGAATTTTTGGAAACAATAAATTTTATCTAAAAAATGCTCAGGTAATAGAGGCGCTTACAAAAATAGATACCATCATTTTTGATAAAACTGGTACGATTACTACTAATCAACAAAAAGAAATAAATACTAATTTTATTCAACTAAATGAGTTTGAACAACAAGCTGTAAAAACATTGCTTAGAAGTTCCAATCATCCTTTGAGCAGGATTATTTATGATACTATATCAACGCCTATTTCTGAGGATAAAATAAAAGATTATAAAGAGGTTTTAGGTTTTGGTATTGAAGGAAAAATAAATGATTTCGATCTCAAAATTGGATCAGCCAAATTTCTGGGATTAGATCTTGATGAAATCAATGAAACAAGAGTCTATATAGCCATCAACAAAGAAGTAAAAGGTTATTATTCTATGAAGAATACTTATCGTGTTGGTATTGAACAGATATTTTCAGATTTATATCCCAAATATGAATTAATTATTTTGTCGGGCGATAACGAAGGTGAAAAAGAGCGATTACTGCAAATGTTGCCCCCCAAAACGCAATTGGAATTTGATAAAAAACCTATTGATAAACTCAATTTTGTCAAAGAATTACAAGATAAAGGTCGCGCTGTACTGATGATTGGCGATGGTCTCAACGATGCCGGAGCCTTAGCACAAAGTAATGTTGGAATAGCTGTTTCTGAAGATGTCAATGTTTTTACACCTGCATCCGATGGAATTATAGATGCGAAGATTATCAATAAAATACCAGAACTTTTGAATATTTCACATAAAACATTGACTATAATTAAAACAAGTTTTGTATTTTCATTGCTTTATAATGTTATAGGTTTGTATTTTGCAGTTACAGGTCAATTAACACCTTTAATAGCTGCCATTTTAATGCCTTTAAGTTCAATATCTATCGTAATTTATGTTACTGTTTTAACTAATTACATCAATAAGAGCAGTAATTAATTTTAATGATATCATGTATAAGTTTTTATTATGGAAGTAGTTTATATTACAATAGGAGTAAGTGTTATTATTGCAATTATTTTTTTTGGTGTATTCTTAATGAATCTTAAGAAAGGACAATATGAAGATGTATATACACCATCTGTTAGAATGTTGTTTGATGATGAGGAAAAATCAAAAAAACAAAAACAAAAAGATACAATCAATAAATAAAATTAAATAACCAAATTATTTTAAAAATGGACAAACAACAATTTTATTACGACAACAAAATTGTAAAAATGTTTCTTTGGGCAACTGTTCTTTGGGGAATAGTAGGAATGTCTGTAGGTCTCTTGGTAGCATTACTATTTATTTTTCCTAACCTAACAGAAGGTATTTCATGGCTTAGTTTTGGAAGATTAAGACCCTTACACACCAATGCTGCTATTTTTGCATTTGTAGGCAATGGTATTTTTCTGGGCATCTACTACTCGATGCAGCGTTTGTTAAAAGCAAGGATGTTTAGTGATACGCTCAGTAAAATCAATTTCTGGGGCTGGCAGTTGATAATTGTAGCAGCCGCCATAACACTACCTTTAGGATACACATCTTCTAAAGAATACGCAGAGTTAGAATGGCCCATTGATTTAGCGGTAGTATTAGTTTGGGTAGTATTGGCTATCAATATGATGGGAACTATTTTAAAACGTAGGGTGCAGCATATTTATGTGGCCATTTGGTTTTATATAGCAACGGTTGTTACGGTAGCAATGCTGTACATTTTTAATAATTTATCTATTCCGGTTTCATCATTTAAGAGTTATTCTATTTATGCGGGTGTTCAGGATGCACTGATTCAGTGGTGGTATGGGCACAATGCAGTAGCCTTTTTCTTAACTACACCGGTTTTAGGTTTGATGTATTATTTCATTCCAAAAGTGGCTAATAGACCCGTTTATTCTTATCGTTTATCTATTATACATTTCTGGTCGCTTATATTTATTTATATATGGGCAGGACCCCACCATTTATTATATACAGCACTTCCTGAATGGACTCAAAATTTAGGAACTGTTTTTTCTATTATGTTGATTTTCCCATCTTGGGGAGGCATGATTAATGGACTATTAACTTTAAGAGGTGTTTGGGATAAAGTTAGAGAAAGCCCTGTTTTAAAATTCTTTGTAGTTGCTATTACCGGGTATGGTATGGCTACTTTTGAAGGACCCATGTTATCTTTTAAAAATGTAAACGCCATTGCGCATTATACAGATTGGGTAGTAGGGCATGTTCATATTGGTACACTTGCATGGAACGGTTTTATGATTGCCGGAATTTTATATTGGTTGATAGAAAAATTATATAAAACAGAACTGTATTCTAAAAAATTAGCCAATATTCACTTTTGGATAGGTACTTTAGGTGTAATGTTTTATGCAATTCCGCTCTATATTGCTGGTTTTACACAAGCATTGATGTGGAAAGAATTTAATCCGGATGGAACCTTAGTTTATGGAAATTTCTTAGAAACTGTTACTGAAATATTACCAATGTACTGGATGCGTGCAATTGGTGGAACTTTATATGTGTCTGGTTTTGTATTATTGGCATACAATTTACTCAAAACTGCTGCTAAAGGTCAAGAAGTTGAAGATGAATTTGTGGAAGCCGCTCCTCTTAAAGCAGTATCTTCATTTAGAGTAGCAGGTGAAACATTACATTCTTGGTTAGAGCGAAAAACGGTACTCTTTACTATTTTAACTACAATCGCTGTAGCAATTGGTGGTTTGGTAGAAATCGTTCCGCTTTTCTTGGTAAAATCTAATATACCAACCATAGAAAAGGTAAAACCTTATACACCACTTCAACTAGAAGGAAGAGATATTTACATTAGAGAAGGTTGTAATAATTGTCACTCTCAAATGATTAGACCTTTCCGTTCTGAAGTAGAGCGATATGGTGATTATTCTAAGGCAGGTGAGTTTATTTATGATTATCCTTTTTTGTGGGGTTCTAGAAGAACAGGTCCGGATATTCATCGACTTGGAAAAAAATACAATGATAATTGGCATTTTAACCATATGATGGATCCGAGATCTACCTCACCAGGTTCTATTATGCCTAGCTACTCCTGGTTGGTTGAAAATGATATGGATTATGATTTAATTCAGACTAAAATGACTCATTTAAGAAAATTGGGAGTGCCGTATACAGATGATCAAATTGAAAAAGCGGTTATTAC
>JAMPYA010000173.1 GCA_023700885.1 Flavobacteriaceae bacterium | reverse complement strand
TAAATGTCATCATATGGCACTAAATGTCACAATTTGGTAGTTTGGCTTCATAACAGCCAAAAGTGTCCAAAACCACCAAAAGAGTCTAAAACCGCACAAATTGTTGAAATTCGTTAAAAGTGCATTTTTCAGTAAAAAAGTGCAGGAAAATGCAAGTTATTGCAGTATAACTATAATTGACTAACTTTATAAAACTAATAGAAATTACACAGGACGTGACAGATGTATAGATGATGTATAGATGATGTATAGATAGTGTATAGATAGTGTATTAAAACCATACTTTTAACGATAGCCATAACCAAAGGTTAAACCATAACTCCCTGCTTATGAAAAACACCCTAAAAAGAGCTTGCATTTATCCCAAAGATGTTCAAAGAATCACCGGTAAAAGTTACCGCCAATCTCTCCGCATGTTACAACAGATCAGAAAAGACCTCCACAAAGAAAAAGAGCACTTAATTACCATAGAAGAATTCTGTCAGCAAACAGGTATAAATACAGAAGAAGTGAGTTGGTTTATTTATTAAACATATAAAAATAAATTAAGTTCTATATTAGAATAAAAAATAGAATTAATTGTAGCTTTTTAAGAACCGAAATTGTATTTTTGATTTATAATGAAAGTTAAATTTCACTAAACTAAATTAAATTTAATGGTAGTTAATTAACTAGCTTAAATTCTTTGAATTCGTTAAACCATTATAAACACTGGGATACAGGTTTTTAGTTTGAATCCTGTCGAGGTCACTAAAAAAGATTTTGATTTTTATCAAGATCTTTTTTTATATACTGAATTCAAAAATACTAAGCTATTTTGTTTAATTTTGTTCAACTTTTTAATAACGTATAAAAACATTTCGATGAAAAAAATATTTACCATTTTAGTAACAATTTTATTGTTAACAAATTGTCAGGAAGAAAAAACTTTTGATTTAAAAATAACAGATTCTTTAAATGGTTTTTTAAAAGATAAATCTGCCGGAGATAAATTTTTAGAAATAGAATCTTTTGAAATTATAAAGGAATACACTGTTAAAGAAAGAAAAGAAAAGGTAAATGAAAATACCCTCAATGCTGTAAGAACAATGAATGAAACTTTCCCTAGTCCAGATATTTTAGCACAATTTGAAAAAGAGTTTGAATTTTTAAATAAACAAACTGATGAAACGGCAATCGCTCTATATGAAGTAAAATTTGTCGTAAAGAAGGAGACATTAATAAATGAAGAAATTCCTACAGATTACAAAGCTATGATTTTGAATGACAAAGACTTATCAGTTATTTTTATGTCTATATTTAAAGAAGTTTCACATCACTAAAAAAAATATAAAATTTTAAGAACCTGTCAATTGGCAGGTTTTTTTATTCCTTAACTTTGTTTTTTGTACATTTATGAATCAAATTACTTTTATAAACTCAATAAATGAAAATCCTTTTAACAGGAGCCACCGGATATATTGGAAAAAGATTATTACCAGTACTCGTAAATAATGGGCATTTTGTAATTTGTTGTGTTAGGGATGCAAATAGATTTCATCCTTCTGAGACTTTAAAAGAATATATTTCAGTAATAGAAGTTGATTTTTTAAATATTAAAACCTTAGAAAAGATTCCTAAAGATATAGATGCTGCTTATTACTTAATGCATTCCATGTCATCTACAGCAAATTATGAACAATTAGAGTTTTTATCTGCCTTCAACTTTAGAACAACATTAAATAAAACTTTTGTAAAACATGTTATTTATCTAAGCGGTATTATAAATCAAAATGAATTATCTAAACATCTATCTTCTAGAAAGTTAGTTGAATTTGAATTGTCAAAAGGAACTTACAATTTAACCGTTTTAAGAGCTGGGATTATTATTGGTTCAGGAAGCGCATCATTTGAAATTATTAGAGATTTAACAGAAAAGCTTCCAATAATGATAACTCCAAAGTGGCTTAATACCAAATGTCAACCTATTGCAATTAGTGATGTAATTCAAATTTTAACTAAAAGTTTAATGTGCTCTAAAACCTTTCAGAAGAATTTTGATATTGGAGGTCCAGATATATTAACCTATAAGGAAATGTTATTGGGGTATGCAAAAGTTAGAGGATTAAAAAGAATTATTATTACAATTCCGATAATAACACCAAAAATTTCTTCTTATTGGTTATATTTTATAACATCTACTTCCTTTAAATTGGCCTCTGCATTAGTTGAAAGTATGAAAGTTGAAGTTGTATGTCGTAACGATGAAATCAATTCAATATTAAATGTTAGCCCCAAAAATTATCAAAAATCTTTAAAAAGAACTTTTTCAAAAATACAAGAACAGCAAATTGTATCAAGTTGGAAAGATTCAATGAGTAGTGGCGCTTATAATTTGAGAATTTCTGATTTTATTCAAGTCCCAAGGTATGGTTGTTATAGTGATGTTAGGGTTAGAACTATTAATGATAAATCGAAAACCATCGAAAATATTTGGAAAATAGGAGGTGAAAATGGCTGGTATTATGCAAATATTTTATGGAAAATTAGAGGTTTTATTGATAATTTAGTCGGCGGTGTAGGATTAAATAGAGGGAGAACTAACAATGTAGATATAAATACAGGAGATGCTTTAGATTTCTGGAGAGTTTTATATGCTAATAAAGAAGAAGGAAGATTGTTGTTATTTGCAGAAATGAAGATTCCAGGAGAAGCATGGTTAGAATTCAAATTAGTAGGAAATCAATTATATCAAACCGCCACCTATAGACCAAAAGGAATATCTGCAAGAATTTATTGGTACTCTTTGTACCCGATACATATAATTATCTTTAGAGGATTAATTAAAAAACTAGCGACCTAATAGTATATTTTTTTAACTTTTTTAATTCATTTTAAAATACAAAGAATGGGTTTTTTACATAACTTTATAATATAATCTTAAATTCTATGGATATAAAACCCTTATTAAAAAAACATTATTCGTCTGTTAAGTCAATTTTTGAATCAGGAATTTCTACAAAAAATGCAACTTTCACAACTGAGGCTCCAGACTGGGAAGAATGGGACGCACAACATATTCAAATTTGTAGATTTGTAGCTATTGAAAATAATAAAGTTATTGGGTGGATTGCTCTTTTGCCTTTTTCTAATGTTCCGGCATATAAAGGAGTTGCTGAAATTAGTATTTATATTGCCAAAGAGGCAAGAAATACAGGCGTAGGTAAAAAATTAATGGAAGCACTCATCTCAGAAGCAGAATCTAATTTTATATGGATGCTTCATGCCAGAATTTTTCCAGAAAATGCTGCAAGTATAGCTCTTCATAAACACTTTGGATTTAGAGTAGTTGGAGTTTTTGAACAAATAGGAAAACTCGACAATCAATGGAGAAATGTAGTTTTGATGGAAAGAAGAAGTCAAATTGTAGGATTATAACACTTTTTTTATTTCAAAAAGTTACCTTTGCGCTAACCAATAATTTTAAAAATGACTTCAACCAATAGTCGATATAATTTACGTGGCGTTTCTGCTACTAAAGATGAAGTTCATCAAGCTATAAAAAACATCAACAAAGGATTATTTCCTAAAGCATTTTGTAAAATAGTTCCTGATTTTCTCACTAATGATAATGATTATTGTTTGGTAATGCATGCAGATGGAGCCGGAACAAAATCATCACTTGCCTATGTTTATTGGAAAGAAACTGGTGATATATCTGTTTGGAAAGGAATTGCACAGGATGCACTTATAATGAATATTGATGATTTACTTTGTGTAGGCGCAACAAATAATATTATGCTGTCATCAACCATTGGTAGAAATAAAAATATTATTCCAGGTGAAATAATTTCTGCAATTATAAATGGAACTGAAGCATTAATTACAGAACTTAAAAAATTTGATGTAAATATTCATTCAACAGGCGGAGAAACTGCCGATGTTGGAGATTTGGTTAGAACAATTATTGTTGATTCTACCGTAACTGCCAGAATGAAACGCAATGAAGTTATTGATAATGCAAATATAAAAGCAGGTGATGTAATTGTTGGATTAGCATCTTTTGGACAAGCTACTTATGAGCTTGAATATAACGGAGGTATGGGTAGTAACGGACTTACATCTGCACGACATGATGTTTTTTCAAAAGAAATTGCACAAAAATATCCTGAGAGTTTTGATCATAATGTGCCAGATAATTTAGTATATTCTGGTAAAATGAATTTATTAGATTTTATTGAAAATACGCCACTCAATGCCGGAAAATTAGTGTTATCTCCAACAAGAACTTATGCTCCAATCATCCAAAAAATTCTTAAAAAATATAC
>JAMPYA010000172.1 GCA_023700885.1 Flavobacteriaceae bacterium | reverse complement strand
CCAAAAAATGGTCAATGCCAATCCAAAACTGGGGATTAATCCTCAATCAGTTCTTAACTATTTATGAAAAAAGGGTCCAACTTTAAGTAAAAGTTAAACCCTGATATTTACAACTTACACACTTTATGAGATAGTGTCTTTTATATTAAATGAACATATTCAATAGTACTCAAATCTGATCCTGAATCAAGTTCTACGGGTTCTTTACCCTGTAAAAATAATCTAGCTTTTAATTTGCCTTTAAGTGTTATTTTATCGCCTTCAACAGCAATCCAACTACCTTCTCTCAATCCTAATACAGGAATTTTGTTAAAACAATGATATTCTTTTATACGAGTTTCTCTTGTTTCTCCCATATGGGTTGAATTTGGATCCGGATCTAAATAATGTGGATTTAAATTAAAATTTAAAAAACCTAAAGTGGCAAAACTAGGTGGATAAACAATTGGCATATCATTCGTATTCATCATGGTTATTCCGGTAATATTACTTCCGGCACTGGTTCCAAAATAAGGAACACCCTTTTCTACCACATCGCGAAGTGTATCAAGAATATTTCTTTTGTATAATTCATTCACTAAAACAAATGTATTTCCACCACCTGTAAAAATTCCTTGGGCTTTTTTTAAAGCTTCAATTGGATTGGTATAATGATGTAAACCATCTACTTTAATATTGATTGTTGAGAAAACACTTCTCACCTTATCAGTATACTCGTCATGAGTTAATCCACTTGGTCTTGCAAATGGAACAAACAAAATAGTATCAACACCTTTAAAAAACACTTTTAATTCAGGTAAAATATACTCCAAATATGATTTTCCATGAACTGTTGATGTGCTGGCAATTAATAATTTTTTCATTTTTTTAATCTTTTATGATAGCTGTAAATATACTCAATTTTCCGCTTTCATAATGTGTCCAAACGGGTCTAATTATTCCGTTTATTGAATTTATATTATTATAATCACCAAAAAAAACGCCTTCTGGAACGGAAGCAAAAGGCTTCTCTGATATTTTTTTAGATACAAAATTTTTACCTCCATTATATGAAACAGCTAAAGTTACATTGGTTTGATTAGGATTTAATTTAGCTCTGTCATAATAAACTATATAAATAAATCCTGTTTTTGGATCAACACTCATCCAAGTAAAAAATTGGTCAGAGATTGATTTATTATTATTTACTTTTTTTGGTTTAGACCAGGTTTTACCTTGATTTTTCGATTTTGATATAAAGACATCCGTATTATTGGTACCATTTCTATGGTCAGTCCAATTAACATAAATAGTTCCTCTGTACTTGCTATTGCTATGATCAACAGCAGTAACTGGCATTCCGTTACTTCTACCAATTCCGGATATTTCTGTAGACCAACCACCGGGTTGTATACTTACTAAAAGATCATTTTCTAACCAAGTTTTTCCCAGATCGATACTTTTATCAAAATATATTTTATTGTTAAAGCTCCAAGCAACGTAAATCTCTCCATTAATTCCAACACATGGTACAGCTCCTTCCGGAGTTAAATCATCATCAATACAATTACCATCAAACTGACTCAATTTAACAGGCAATGAAAATGAATTTCCACCATCGGAAGATTTAGAAAATAAAATTCTACTTTTATCTTCAGGTTTTCTGCTTCCATATTTATCAAATTCGGTCCAGGTAACATAAATTTCATCATTTAAAGGATTTACAACTGCCCACTCTTTATCTTGTTGTTTAGGCGAATTATTTCCAATTCCGGTTCCACTAGACCAATTTTTACCACCATCTGTTGATTTTTGTACTACAATTTGATTCAATATTTTATCACTCCGCCAACCTATTTTATCTGGATCTGAAAGATGTAAAAAGTAAAAATTTCCAAGGTTATCGGCAGTTATACAAGGATCTCCAAAAACACCTAAATCAGAATTAAGTTTTTTAGTTTCCCAAGTTAAACCACTATCAAACGAATAATGTACATTATCTAAAACAGAACCAGCAACAATATTATTAACGTTTAATGGATTGATAAAAATACTTGGCTCACACGGACCTATTCTTTCGCCATCTGACTCATAAATTTTAACATTTTTATAAGTGCTTTTTAAAAAGGAATTTTGTTTCTTGTGTACCTCTAACAAATTAGAACAACTAACAATACTTAATATTGAAATGATGATGAATATTTTTTTCATTTTTTTCGATTTTTTCGATTTTAATTTCAAAAATACACTTTTTATAAGTCATGAATATTTATAAAATTAGCTTAATCATAATTGTTTTCTCACTTTTCTCTTTTACAACCCATAAGTATTATGTTAGTCTAACCGAAATACAACATAATAAAAAAGATCATTCGGTTGAAATTACGCTAAGAGTTTTTACTGATGATTTAGAATTATGCTTAAACAATAGATTTAATAAACCTTTTTTAATAGGAAGCGATCAAGAAATACCACAATTAAACAAATACTTACTTGATTATGTAAACCAAAAATTACACATTAAAATAAATGAAAAATCATATGAATATCAATTAATTGGGAAAGAAATTGAAGATGATTTAACTTTTATTTACCTAGAAATTAAAGGAATTAAAACATTAAAATCCGTAGATATTACAAACAATATTTTTTTTGAAACATTTGAAGATCAGCAACATATTGTTAAAATAAAAACAACAGAAGTGCATAAAAACATCATTTTATTCAAGGATAAAAATCATCAGTCAATTAATTTATAAACAACTAAATTAATTTTATAAATTTATCTATTCAATCAAAACAATAATTCAATGAAAAAAATCGTCTCCCTATTCATCATGCTGTTCTTTGGAATCAGTTTGACTTGGTCACAAGAACCTGTATCAAAAGAAATTCAAAAAGGTCATTACAATGTTAGCAAGTTTAAGCAATTAAATGAAGAATTTGCGACTCCAAACATGTACCGAACTGCTGCCGGTGCACCCGGTAAAAATTATTACCAACAGCGAGCAGATTATAAAATTAATATTGTTTTAGACGATAAGAATCAAAAAATATATGGAACTGAAACCATTACTTATTTCAACAATTCTCCTGATGTTTTAGAATATTTATGGATTCAATTAGATCAAAATCGGAAAAAACCAAATTCACTTTCAGATGCTGTCAGTAATGATGGCCCCGGATTGGGATATCAAGCTCCGAAATATGTTGCTGAATTTATGGGGAAACCATTTGAAGGCGGATTTAATATTGAATCAATTACTGATATTAAAGGGAAATCATTAAAAAGCACCACTAATTTTACCATGATGCGCATTGACTTGGATACTCCGCTACAACCTGGATCAACATTTAGTTTTAATATTAAATGGTGGTACAATGTCAATAACTATTTGGTAGATCGTGATCGATCTGGCTATGAGCATTTCCCTAAAGATGGCAATAACTTATACATTATCGCACAGTTTTTCCCTAGAATGGCAGTTTATAATGATGTAGATGGATGGCAACATATGCAATTTTGGGGCCGTGGAGAATTTACACTTCCATTCGGAAATTATGAAGTTTCAATTACCACACCTGCTGATCACATTCTAGATGGAACGGGTGTTTTACAAAATCCGAAAGAAGTATTTACAGCAACAGAATATCAACGTTATGTAGAAGCTGCTACATCATTTGATAAACCAAAAATAATTGTGACTCAAGCTGAGGCTACTGAACGTGAAAAACATTTTTCTGATAAAACCAAAACCTGGAAATTTAAAGCAGAAAATGTTCGTGATTTTGCATTTTCATCATCTCGTAAATTTATTTACGATATGCAAGCAGTTAAAATTGGTGGAAAAACCGTAATGGCGGTATCATTATATCCAAAAGAAGGAAACCCGCTTTGGGAAGAATACTCGACAAAAGTAGTAGCTCATACCTTAAAATCATATTCAAATCGCTTATTTGATTATCCATATCCAAAAGCAATTTCAGTAAATGCCGATCAACAAGGAATGGAATATCCAATGATTTGCTGGAATTTTGGAAGACCAAAAGAAGACGGAACCGTTTCACCGCAAACAAGAAATGGAATGATAGGGGTTATTATACATGAAGTTGGACATAACTTTTTTCCTATGATCATCAATTCTGATGAGCGGCAGTGGACTTGGATGGATGAAGGACTCAATACATTTACACAATTATTAGCTCAAGAAGAATTTGAAGCCAATTTCCCGTCTAGAGGTTATCCTAAAAATGTAGTTGAGTACATGAGCGGAGATCAGAACTACATCGCCCCTATTATGACTCAATCTGAAAGTATTTTTAATTTTAGCAGTAACGCTTACGCCAAACCAGTCGCAGGTTTATATATGTT
>JAMPYA010000171.1 GCA_023700885.1 Flavobacteriaceae bacterium | reverse complement strand
ATTGGTGATTTCGCTATAGATTTAGGGGCTTTACATCAATTAGGATATTTTCATGGAATTGATTTAACTGATGATATTTTTTTACAAGACACACTCAATGATTTTATTTCTGATGGTAGAAAAACATGGCGAAAAGTAAGAAATAGAATTGCAGAATTATTTGATATTAACAATCAAACACTTCAACAAAATGAAAATCACCGCGAAAAGGTATTGTTTGAAATGAATGATGTAGAAATGCAATTACCCGTTAATATTGGAGATTATACTGACTTCTATTCAAGTAAAGATCACGCAACTAATGTAGAAACCTTATTAAAAGGAGTTGACAAATCTAGGTCAGCTAATTGGCTTCATATGCCGGTTGCATATCATGGTCGTTCTTCTTCTATAGTGGTATCAGGAACTCCCATAAGACGACCTAAAGGTCAGACTGTTATAGAAAATGACTCCACTCCTATTTTTGGTGCTTCAACTATGCTCGATTTTGAATTAGAGATTGCATTTATTACGACAGATGCCAATAAAATGGGCGAAAGTATCAGTGTAAAAGATGCTGAAGAAAATATTTTCGGACTAGTTTTATTAAATGATTGGACAGCCAGAGATATTCAAAAATGGGAATTTGAACCACTTGGTCCATTTTTATCTAAAAACTTTGCTTCTACCATATCTCCATGGATTGTAACATTGGATGCTCTTGAACCTTTTAGAGTTCAAAGTCAGTTACAAGATCCTAAACCTTTAAAATATCTACAACAAGAAGGTAAAAAAACTATTGACATCAACTTACAAGTTGGGTTAAAACCAGATAAAGGAATAGAAACAATCATTTCTAAATCTAATTTCAAGTATCAGTATTGGACAATGGCACAGCAATTAGCACATCATACCATAAACGGTTGCAATGTTCGTTCAGGTGATTTATTTGGAAGCGGAACCGTTTCAGGAAACACACCTGACAGTTATGGCTCTATGATCGAATTAACTTGGGCTGGAACAAAACCTATCATTTTAAATGATGGATCTAACAGAAAATTTATCAATGATTTTGACACTATTATTATGAAAGGATTTTGTGAAAATGAACAAGTAAGAATCGGATTTGGCGAATGTAAAGGAAAGATATTTCCACCTAAAAAAGAAATAATAAACAAAAAAAATGTATCGTAACTCACTAATTATTATAGGTTTATTATTCTGTTTTACAAGTTGTAGTGGTGTAAAAAAAACACAATCAGCTTTACATTCCGGCAATTATGATCAAGCAATTGACATTGCTGTTGATAATCTTAAAACTAATAAAAACAAAAAAAGTAAACAAGATTATGTAGTTCTTTTAGAAGAAGCTTTTGTAAAAGCAGTAGAAAGTGACGAAAAAAAACTTAAACTTTTAAAAGCAGATAACAATCCGGCAAGTTTAAATGAAATTTATAATTTATATAATAATCTAGACCGACGTCAAGAAATTATTAAACCTCTTTTACCATTAAAAGTACAAAATGGCAATAGAAATGCAAGGTTTATTTTTAGAGATTATACTAATGAATTAATAGATTCTAAAAATAAATTATCCAATCATCTATATCTAAATGCTATTAGTTTATTAAAATCGAATTACAAACAGCAAGCACGTACAGCACATCAAGATTTGACTTATTTAAATCAAATAAATCCCAATTATAAAAATGTGCGTCAATTGTTGGATGAAGCTCATTTTAAGGGAACTGATTTTGTAATAGTTAAATTGATGAATGATACTCCAATTGCAATTCCACGTAGATTAGAAGATGATTTACTAAATTTTAATGCTTACGGATTAAATAATTTTTGGACTGTTTATCACACTCAACCTGATCCAAAAATAGATTATAATCTTGAAATGCTCATTCGTTTTAGAAATATTGATGTGAGCCCTGAGCAATTAAAAGAACGTATCGTCATCAATGAAAAAGAGATTAAAGATGGTTACAATTACGTTTATGACAGTAAAGGAAATGTAAAGAAAGACAGTTTAGGTAATGATATAAAAAAGGATAAATACATCAAAATTAAGAGTACTGTTGTTGAAATTACTCAGCACAAAGCTGCTCATGTTACTGCACAGATTGATTATGTTGACCTAAAAAACAATCAATTAATAAACTCTTTTCCAATAGCTTCAGAATTTATATTTGAGCATCATTTTGCCACTTTTAGAGGCGACCGAAGAGCATTAGAAGCACCCTATTTAGATTGGATTAATAGAAAATTTGTGCCATTTCCTTCAAGTGAACAAATGATTTATGACACTGGTGAAAATTTGAAAGAAAAAATTAAATTAATCATTAAAAGACAAAAATTTAAATAATAGAGTACGTCTAGAAAGTAATTTTTAGACGATTTTTTATGCATTTATTTTTTTAGTTTCTTATTGTCAAGATTTAATACTAAAAAATGGTAAAAAAGTTATAAGTTGTATGCTATACTGAACTTTTTGATGTTATGAACCGTTGCAATTATGTTCATTTCATCTGTTACTTTATCTAGACCTTTAAGCATAAAACATTTGATGTTCATATTTTGTCCTAAAGAGAATCATTAAACTAGGTGTGTAAACCACTTAAAGATACCTAAAAAATAAAGTCAAATATCCTAGCATTACAACTCTAATTTTTGAATGGTATTGGCAAAAATAACACATTTAGAAAACAGAAATAAAAAAGCAACTAAGTCAAAGTTAGCTTTAATCTTAATCGCTTTTATAAATCTTGCTCAATTTAGATGAGCTTTTTTAGTGACCTCGTTTAGTGCTCCTTTTTTTAACTTAATTATCAAATTACTTCGATACTTTAAGCACTTCAATTTCAAATATTAAATCTGATTTTGCAGGCATTCCAGGTCTTGCCATATCACCATAGGCTAAATAATAAGGAATAAAAAACACTGCTTTTGTTCCTTCTCTAAGCATTGGAATACCCTCTGTCCAACCAGCAATAACTCTATCTACACCTGGTCTAAATTCAAATGGAACTCCTCTATTAAAAGAAGAGTCAAACATTTTTCCATCAACAAAATAGCCACTATAATGAACTTTCACTAAGTATCCAGATTCAACTTTTGTACCTTTACCTTCTTCTTTAATTAAAATTTTTAATCCTGAAGGCAATTCTTTTGCGGTATTCTCTCCCATTTTACTAAGAAATTCTGCTTTTTGTTTTTCAAATTGTTCTTCTTTTACGCGCTGAGCATCCTTATAAACTTTCATTGAAGATTCAAAAACCTTAGTTGCATCAAATTTTTTAGCTTCCTTACCAATTCTGATGATTTCAACTTTCTTTATGATATCATCCTGTGCAATTATATTAACAACTTCTTGACCAACAACAACTTGCCCAAAAACAGTATGTTTTCCATCTAGCCATGGAGTATCTTTATGTGTAATAAAAAACTGACTTCCATTGGTTTCAGCACCAGCATTTGCCATAGAAAGCACTCCTGGTTTATCATGTTTTAACAATAGATTATTTAAAGAATCTTTTGGAAATTCATCAGGAAAAGTATAACCGGGTCCTCCTTCTCCAGTTCCTAAATAATCACCACCCTGAATCATAAAATCTTTAATTACACGATGAAATTTTAATCCGTCATAAAAGCGTTTTCCTTTTAGAGAATCTATCGTATTAGTATTGGTACCTTCGGCTAAAGAAACAAAGTTAGCCACGGTAAAAGGCGTTTTTTCATAAGTTAATTCTAGCAAAATATCACCCTTTGTTGTTTGAATTTCAGCATATAATCCATCTTTTAAATCAGGATATTTAGCCGATTTACAGGCTGTTAATGAAATTAAAATAAATAAAATTAAAATTTTTAAAAGTTTCATACTGTTATTTTTTTGATTGTTGAATTGAATTTATTTTTACTCGATATTTTAAGGATTGGCGACCGCTAATTTTTTTCTTATCACCCTGATATCCATATGCTTTATAGGAAGGAAATAAAAATATGACTTCATCATTTTCTTTTAAGAGTTTAATTCCATCTTGCAATCCTTGTATCAAAATTTCTTCATCTACTCTATAGGATTTTTCTTGTAATGGGTAAATATTGAGGTCATTAAAATCATTTACTTCAAATGAAAAACTGACCAAATCTCCTTTTTTAATTGGTTGTTGCATAAGTGAATCTTTGGCAATATAGGTATACCAAAATCCGTATGGAGAGGTAATATAATTAGTTAATGAATCTGATTTAATATATTTTTTTATCAATTCTTCTTCCTCTGCATTGAATTTTTTATTGAGTTCAATAGATTCTTTAAAGAAGGTATCTCCTTTTGAACTTACCGGTTTTCTTGCAAGTGGTTCTTTACAAGATGAAATAATTATTATTAGTACAACAAACAGAATACTATTCTTCATAAGAAGTGGATATTTCTTTTTTATATTTAGTAACTAATTTAATAAATTTT
>JAMPYA010000016.1 GCA_023700885.1 Flavobacteriaceae bacterium | reverse complement strand
GCGATTATTTGGATCTGAACGTATTGCAAAAATGATGGACAGAATGGGAATTCAAGAAGGCGAAGTAATTCAGCATTCTATGATTACCAAATCTATTGAACGTGCTCAGAAAAAAGTAGAAGAAAATAATTACGGAGTTCGTAAACGTTTATTAGAATATGATGATGTAATGAATGCACAGCGCGAAGTTATCTATAAACGAAGAAGACATGCACTTTACGGAGAAAGATTACAAGTTGATGTTGCCAATATGATTTATGATACTTGTGAAGCATTAATAGTTCCAAATAAAGAACATAATGATTTTAAAAATTTTGAATTTGAATTAATTCTTCTATCATCACAAACTGCTCCTTTTACAGCCGATGAATTTAAAAATAAAACTGCAGATGAATTAATTACGCAACTTTACGATTCAGTTTATCAACATTATCAAGACCGATTAGAAAGAAATGCAGTAGCCTCCTATCCAGTCATTAAAGACGTTTATGAAAGACAAGGTGATCGTTATGAAAGAATTGTGGTTCCTTTTACTGATGGAATTAAAACACTTCAAATTATTACGAATTTAAAAGAAGCCTATGAAACTAAAGGTAAAGTTTTAATCAATGATTTTGAAAAAAATGTGACCCTAGCCATTATTGATGATGCATGGAAAAATCATTTGCGTCAGATGGATGATTTAAAACAATCGGTTCAAAATGCTTCCTATGAACAAAAAGATCCTTTATTGATTTACAAATTTGAATCCTTTGAATTGTTTAGTAAAGCTATTGAAAAAATAAATAAAGAAGTACTTTCTTTCTTATTTAAAGGCGGATTACCTAGTCAGAGTTCTTCTAATGTATCACAAGCAAGAGAACAGAAAAGAGATAAAGTTCAACTTACTAAAGAAGAATATCAAGAAACAACTCAATCTCAAAATTCCCAGGAAAAACAGGCTGTTGAAACTTTTGTAAGAACAGAACGAAAAATTGGTCGTAACGAACAAGTTTTTATTAAAAATGTTTTAACAGGAGAAAATAAATATGTGAAATATAAACAAGCCATTCCTTTATTAGAACAAGGCAAATGGGTTCTTGTTGAAGACTAGTATAATACATAAATAAAAAAATCTCGCAATTGCGAGATTTTTTTATTCAAATGTGGTATTGAGCTGAATGTAATCTAAAAATTCTCTTCTAACACTTTCTTCTTTAAATTTTCCACCGTATTCAGCAGTTACGGTACTACTCTCAATATCTCTAATTCCTCTAGAATTTACACATAAATGTTTGGCATCTATTACACAAGCAACATCATCAGTACCCAAAGCTTCTTGTAATGATTGTACTATTTGCATGGTTAAACGCTCTTGAACTTGCGGGCGTTTAGCATAAAAATCTACAATTCTATTCATTTTTGATAAACCAATTACCCTTCCTTTAGAAATGTAAGCTACGTGTGCTCTTCCTATTATTGGTAATAAATGATGTTCACAGGTAGAATAAACTACAATATTTTTCTCCACCAACATTTCACCATATTTATAGGAGTTTTCAAAAGTAGAAGGCTTAGGCTTTAGACTCGGATTTAAACCACCAAAAATCTCATTTACAAACATTTTAGCTACTCTTTTTGGGGTACCTTTTAAACTATCATCCTCTAAATCCATTCCTAATGTATGAAGGATTTGAAATACATTTTCTTGAATTTTCTGAATTTTCTCCTCATCAGAAATATTAAAAGCATCTTTTCTCAAAGGTGTTTTTGCAGAAGAAGTTTGATGATCATCACCAAAGTCTTCCTGCGCATCATTTATTTTTCTTTCGTTTCCTTCTAACATCTTACTTTATTTTGACAGACAAAATTACAATTTATGACTTAAATAATTTTATTTTACTGATTAATGTTTTAATTGTTGTATTAAAAATTTGAAATCGCCTGTTTGTTGATCTCCGCTAATCATATTTTTTATGGTAAACGTATTATTTTCTAACTCAGCCAATCCTATTAAAACAACCAATGGAATTTTTCTTTTATCTGCATAATTAAGTTGTTTCTTAAGTTTTGTTGCTTCGGGATATAACTCAGATTTTACACCTAATGCTCTTAATTTTTTAATAGCTTTAGTTGCATATAGTGCTTCATCACTACCAAAATTGACAAATAAAATATCAGGTTTTGGCAGTGCTACTTCATTAAATAAACTTAATTCTTCTAGAACAAGATAAATTCTATCTAAACCAAATGAAACCCCTATTCCGCTCATATCTTTTAAACCGAAAATACCTGTTAAATCATCATATCTACCACCACCACCGATAGAACCCATTTGAACAGTTTTAGGAGGAGCAACTTCAATTATAGCACCTGTATAATAATTTAAACCGCGAGCCAATGTAACATCTATTTCAACTTTAGAATCATATAAACCTACCTTTTCAATAGTAGCTATTACAAATTCTAGTTCTTGAACTCCTGTCAACCCTTCTTGAGAATCTTTAATTATTGCTTTTAGTTGATTTAGTTTATCAATATTAGACCCCGAAAGATGAAATAAAGGATTTAATTTAATCAAAGCATTTTGGGTGATTCCTTTTTCTAACATTTCCTTTTTAACGCCCTCCTCGCCTATTTTATCAAGTTTGTCTAAAGCAACGGTAAAATCAATCAATTTATCTGTAGCACCAATAACTTCAGCAATTCCAGATAAAATTTTTCTATTATTAAGTTTGATGGTAACACCTTTTAAATTTAGTTGATGAAAAACAGCATCATATAATTGAACAAACTCTACTTCTTGCCATAATGACTTTGAGCCAACAACATCTGCATCACACTGATAAAACTCTCTAAATCTACCTTTTTGCGGTCTATCTGCTCTCCAAACGGGCTGAATTTGATAACGTTTAAAGGGAAATTCAATTTCATTTTGATGTTGTACCACATAGCGGGCAAAAGGGACTGTTAAATCGTAACGTAGTGCCTTATCTGATATTTTAGGAGTTAGCTTGTTAGCATCTTTTTGATGTAAAACATCGTCTGAAACTTTTGATAAATAATCACCAGAATTTAATATTTTAAAAATTAATCGATCTCCTTCTTCTCCATATTTACCCATTAAGGTTTCAGAATTTTCAAAAGATGGTGTTTCTATTGGCTGAAATCCGAAATTTTCAAAAGTTGTTTTAATTACTTGAATAATATAATTTCTTTTTGCAACTTCTGTTGCCGAAAAATCTCTTGTTCCTTTTGGTATACTTGGTTTTTGTGCCATTTTATAGTATAAAGATTTTAGTATTGAGTATTGAGAAATGAGAATTGAGAGCTTCACTCTTCACTCTTCACTCTTCACTCTTCACTCTTCACTGTTTAATAATAAATATCGTTTTGCTGATTCCAAATCTGCTTCAGTGTCAATTCCAATTGGAGTATGTGTAGTCAAAACCATTTTAATTTTTTTATGATTTTCTAAAAATCGTAAATTTTCCAACTTTTCAGTCGCTTCTAATTGAGTAACCGGCATTTTAGAAATCTCTAATAAAGCTTCTTTTCTGAAAGCATAAATCCCTATATGTTTATAATATATTCCAAATTGCTCATCTCTAGGATAAGGTATTGGAGCTCTAGAAAAATACATGGCAAAATTAGCTTTATCTACTACAACTTTTACGTTATTCGGATTGTTTATTTCTATTTTATCATTTATTTTAAACATTAATGAGGCAACATCAACTTCATTTTTGGTGTCATTTTTAAAAACTTCAATCAATTTTTCTAAGGGTTCTTTTTGAGTAAACGGCTCGTCTCCCTGAACATTTATTACTATATCGATATCTAAATCAGCAATAGCTTCTGCTATTCTATCGCTTCCTGATTCATGAGATTTTTTACTTATCAAAACTTCTCCGCCATGATTTTTAATTTCATCAAAAATGATAGAACTATCTGTTACCACATAGACTTCATCAAATAAATTGGTGCTTTTTACAGCATCATAAGTTCTGCTTATAACCGTTTTTCCTCCCAAATCTTTCATCAATTTACCAGGAAAACGAGTCGCTTGAAAACGAGCCGGAATCATTGCTATTATCTTCATTATCGTTGTTTTATTCTTGTTGTAATTGCTTTACTTTATGATTTCTTCTCAGACGATTTAAACTTGCATTCAATTCAAATCCCAACAATAGAATAATAGAATTTAACCAAACAAAAATCATTAATATTAAGAGTGTCCCAATAGAACCGTATAATTCATTATAACGAGCAAACTTTTCTACATAAATACCGAAAAAATAGAATGTTACTAAAGATAAAATAGTTGTTAAGTATACTCCCGGTGAAAAGAAATTCATCAATTTTCCTTGTTTTGTTCCAAAATAAAATAGAAATCCGACAGATACTAAAACGGTAATGACAAAGAAAAGGAATCGTCCCTTTTGAATCCAAAAAACATCATCTTCTAACCATCCTCTAGATTTTAAATTTTGTATTCCGATTTCAAAATAAACAGAAACTGCCACTACCAGTAGCAAAAATATTGAAATGATAACTGATATACCCAAAGCCATAATATACTGTTTTACAACATTCCGAGCGCTATCTACATGTGTCGATATTTCAAATCCGCCAAAAATGGCATTGACACCATTTGCCATTAAAAATATGGAAGCTATAAATCCGAAAGACAATAAACCGCTATATTTATTGTTGATAATATCCACTATTACCAAATTAACTGCATCTACTGTTTTAGGAGGCAACAATTGTTCAATCATAAAAAGGAAATCTTGTTGAAAACCCTCAATTGGAACAAAAGGAATTAAAGTTAACAGAAAAAGTAAAAACGGAAACAAAGCCATAAAGAAACTAAAGGCAATAGAACCAGCTCTTGCAGTTAATGCGCCACGTAAAATTCCTATGATATACATTTCTAATAAATCATAAAGACTCATTCCTTCTAAACCCGGAATTTTAGCACGTTTTGTCAGTTTTAGTATGGAACGAACAATTGGAATTTTCTCTAATTTATTTTCGATGGGTTTAGTCATATTCAAAAGTAGCTTTTAAACTTAAATCCATATTTGAAACAGCATGCGTTAATGCTCCAGATGAAATAAAATTAACTCCGCACGCTGCATAAGCGCTAATATTTGACTCATTAATTCCGCCTGAAGATTCTGTTAAACATTGATTTCCAATTAATTCAACTGCTTTTCTAGTATCTTCAATTGAAAAATTATCGATTAAAATTCTATAAACTCCTCCAGCTTTTAAAATTTCTTTAATCTCATCAATACTTCTGGCTTCTACAATTATTTTTAAATCTAATTGATTTTTTAGTAAGAAATTTTTCGTTTTCTGAATTGCTTTGGTAATTCCACCTGAAAAATCAATATGATTATCTTTTAACATGATCATATCATATAGGGCAAATCGATGATTTTCTCCACCTCCAATTTTTACAGCCCATTTTTCTAAAGCTCTAATTCCCGGAGTTGTTTTTCTGGTATCTAAAATTTGAGTTTTAGTACCCTTCAACAAATCAACAAAATAGCTTGTTTTGGTTGCAATAGCGCTCATTCTTTGCATAGAATTTAACACTAATCTTTCAGATTTTAGAATCGATTGTGCTTTTCCTTCAACTACAAAAACCACATCGCCCTTTTTAACTTCTTGTCCATCATTAATAAATGTCTCTACTTTTAAATCAGTATCTACATAATTAAAAATCATTTTAGCAAATTCAACTCCGGCAATAATTCCATTTTCTTTCACTAAAAGTTTGGCTTTTCCAACAGAATTTAATGGAATACAAGCTAAAGAGCTATAATCTCCAGGACCAATATCTTCCCTAATAGCGTTGGCAATTATAATTTCTAATTCATTTTCAAATTGTTGCGTTGTAATCATTTCATCAAAATATAGCTTAACAAAAATAACTTTTTTAGTTGAAGTTTTTGAAGATTAAATATTTTTATCTTTACGAAATGAAATAAGCTTGCAGCATTTTATAAATTTTCGATAAAATTAAAAAGCGAATTCCGTCAGACCATTTAAAACATTATAAAAAAATTGATGAAAATAAAACTGTTAGCTGTAGGTAAAACAGATCAACCCGCATTAAATGAGTTGATAGATAATTATCAAAAGCGCTTAAAACATTATATTACATTTGAAATTGAAATTATTCCTGATGTAAAAAACGCTAAAAGTTTGAATCAATCTCAACTAAAAGAAAAAGAAGGACAATTAATACTTTCAAAAATTCAAAGTGGTGATGTAATGGTTTTGTTGGATGAAAAAGGGAAACATTATAGATCGATTGAATTTTCTGATTATTTACAAAAGAAAATGAATGCAGCTACTAAACAGTTGATTTTTGTTATTGGAGGACCTTTTGGCTTTTCTGATGCTGTTTATGATACTGCACAAGAAAAAATATCTTTGTCAAAAATGACATTTTCACATCAAATGATTCGATTATTTTTAACAGAACAAATCTACCGTTCATTTACTATTTTAAAAAATGAACCTTACCATCATGAATAAAATTCCCTTAGTTTTTGCCACAAATAATTTAAATAAACTAAAAGAAGTTCAAGCTCTTTTACCTGATTTTATTGAACTTAAATCATTATCAGATATCAATTGTAACGAAGAAATCTCGGAAACAGCAACTACTTTAGAAGGAAACGCCATTCTAAAAGCAGATTTCGTTACTCAAAAATTTCATATCAATTGTTTTGCGGACGACACTGGGTTAGAGGTTGAAAGTTTAAATTTCGCACCTGGAGTTTTTTCTGCAAGATATTCAGGAATCGATAGTAATTCAGAAAAAAATATGGAGAAATTATTATTTAATTTAATTAATAAATCTAATAGAAATGCACAATTTAGAACCGTAATTGCTTTAAATTTATCTGGACAACAATTTCTTTTTGAAGGTGTTTGTAAAGGAAAAATAATTGAAGAAAAGCGAGGAATTAAAGGTTTTGGTTATGACCCAATTTTTATTCCAGATGGATTTTCTAAAACTTTTGCTGAAATGAATTTGGATGAAAAAGGAACTATTAGCCATAGAGGAAAAGCAATTCAACAGCTCCTCCATTTTTTAAAAAATATTTAAAATTTTGAATCCAGTAAATACATATAGACTTTCTTTTATATTGTTGATATCGCTATTCTTTATAGTTTTAGCAATAAATATAAGTTTTGGTTCTGTAGCTATTCCTTTAAAAGATATTGTTAATATCCTTTTAAACAAATCTATAAGCAATGAAAATTGGCAAATTATAATAACTGAATTCCGAATTCCGAAAGCCATTACTGCCATTTTTGCCGGTTCTGCTTTAGCAGTTAGCGGACTTTTAATGCAAACTTTATTTAGAAATCCGTTAGCAGATCCATACATTTTAGGTATCAGTTCTGGAGCCAGCTTAGGAATAGCCATCTTAATTTTATTAGTTTCTTTAGGAGGATTTTCAACCATACTCTTATCAAATTGGTCTTTTATTATAGCTGCTGCAATTGGTGCTTTTTCAATTATGTTATTGGTCGTAATTATGGCAAGTAAAATTAAAAATACCATGTCAATATTAATCATCGGATTGATGTTTGGCAGTTTTGCTTCAGCAATTATCAGCATTATGGCTTATTTTAGTTCTGCTTCTCAATTGCAACAATTTATTGCTTGGAGTTTTGGTAATCTTGGAAACCATACTTCACAAGAATTATGGATTTATTTTGGATTTTACATTATTGGTATAGTTCCTTTATTATTTTTGATTAAACCCTTAAACAGCTTGTTATTAGGAGAAAATTACGCACAAAGTTTAGGTGTCAACATCAAAAATGTACGATTTAGCATTTTAGTTATTACAAGTTTATTAACAGGTTTGGTAACAGCTTTTTCAGGTCCAATTGCTTTTGTTGGATTGGCAGTTCCTCATCTCACCAAATTAATATTTAACACTTCAAATCATCTCATATTGATTCCTGCTGTTTTAATTAACGGTGCTATTTTAATGTTGATAAGTGATACCATTGCTCAGTTACCTAATATTGAATACACACTTCCTATTAATGCTATAACCTCCTTATTTGGTGCGCCAATAGTTATTTGGTTGATTGTTAGAAAAAGAAAATTAAATTATTAATGGAGAAAAATCAACAAAATATAATTTTAGAGGTTTCCAATTTATCTATTGGATATACAGATAAAAAGCAACAAAAGATTGTAAAAAATCAACTTACATTTAAGGCTCATCAAAGTGAGTTTATATGTTTGTTGGGTAAAAATGGAGTTGGAAAATCGACACTTTTAAAAACAATTTCTAAAGTAATTCCAAAATTAGATGGAAAAATCTATATTGATAATAATGAAATTAATCATATCAATTCAAAAACTTTTTCAAAAATATTAGGAGTTATTTTAACAGAAAGATTGCCAGAAAGTAATTTAACCGTTTTTGAGATGATTGCGCTTGGTCGACAACCTCATACCAATTGGATTGATTCTTTATCTAACGAAGATTTAAATATGGTAAACAAGTCTTTAGAACAGACAAACACAACTCATTTAAAAGATAAAAATGTTTTCGAACTTAGTGACGGACAACTCCAAAAAGTATTAATATCTAGAGTATTAGCACAAGACACACCTATCATAATTTTTGACGAACCAACGGCGCATTTAGATATTCATCATAAAATAGAAACTTTTCTATTGCTAAAAAAACTTTCCAAAGAAGCACAAAAAACTATCATTATTTCAACACATGAAATTCATTGGGCTATTGAATTGGCAGATACTATTTGGCTAATGACTGAAAATAATTGTTATTTTGATTCTCCTGAAAACCTTAAAATGCAAAATCGTTTTCAAGAGTTATTTGATTCACTTTTAGTAACTTTTGATGCAGAATCAAATCAATTTAAAATATCATCTTAAAATATTTAATATATTTGATTTATTTAAGACATCACCCATGCAAAAATTGATTTCATTTTTACTTATTAGCGTATTTTTATTTTCTATAAATGTCTATGAATCTAACGCTCAAAATACCTCAGGTTTATCTATTAATCATCAAAAAATTGAAAGCCATAAAACATCTATTGCTACTAACTATGCAAGTTCTATTACTACAACTGATTTAGAAAAGCATTTGTATATTTTGGCTTCAGATGAATTTGAAGGGAGAAAAACAGGAGAAGCAGGCCAAAAAAAGGCTGCCAAATATTTAGTTGATTATTATAAATCTATAAATGTTTCTGCAACAAATGAGATGAATTATTTACAAAATATTCCTAGTAATTATTTTAAAGGTCGTTCTAAAAACGATTCTGAAAATGTATTAGCTTTTATAAAAGGATCTGAAAAACCCGATGAAATAATAGTTATTTCTGCTCATTATGATCATGTTGGAACAAAAGATGGCGAAATTTATAACGGTGCAGATGATGATGGCTCAGGAACTGTTGCAGTTTTAGAAATAGCTCAAGCTTTTAAAATAGCAAAGGACAGAGGAAATGGACCTAAAAGATCAATCTTATTTCTCAATTTAACTGGAGAAGAAATTGGTTTAATGGGCGCTAAATATTATGCTGAAAATCCGGTTTTTCCATTAGAAAATACCGTTGCCAATTTAAATATTGATATGATTGGTAGAGTTGATGAAAAATATACTGATAATCCTAATTATATATATCTAATTGGTGCTGATAAACTGAGTAAAGAGTTACATCAAATCTCAGAAAATGTAAATGCTACTTATACTAATTTAGAATTAGATTACACTTATAACGATGAAAGTGATCCAAACCGATATTATTATAGATCAGATCATTATCATTTTGCAAAAAACAATATCCCTGTAATTTTTTATTTTAATGGTGTACATGAAGATTATCATCAACCAACAGATACTCCCGATAAAATAAATTATAAATTATTGGCAAAAAGAGCGCAGTTAGTATTTTATACTGCTTGGGAATTAGCCAACAGACCAGAAAGAATTAAAGTTGATGGTAAAAAGAATTAAACTAATTCAATATTTTAAAAACTAACTCTTTTAAAATATCACCTTCTGAAAGAGAATTTGCACCCACACCTTTGCTTTTTAAATCAGCATCGCGCAAAAGTGCAATACATTCTGAAACTTTTTTCATGGGAAAATTTCTTGCAGCTATTTGAAATTCTGGAACAAAATAAGGGTTAATTCTAAGTACTTTGGCTATTATTTGAGGGTTTTTATCAGTCAATCCGTGATACAACAACAATTGAGTAAAGAATCCGTTTAAAATCCCAATAGTCATTACCAATGGATTTGCTTTTGTATTTTGTGCAAAATGAATAATAATTTGATTTGCTTTAAAAACATTCCTTTCTCCTATTGCTTTTTTTAACTCAAAATTATTGTAATCTTTACTAATTCCGATATTTTTTTCGATAACCTCAGGAGTAATGGTACTTCCAACCGGAAGAATAATCATCAATTTTTCAATTTCTTTGTTGATTTTACCCAAATCAGTTCCTAAAAACTCTACTAAAATATTAGAGGCTTTTGGATCAATATGATATTTTTTATGAGATAATTCTCTTCTTATCCATTCAGCTACTTTATTTTCATAAAGTTTTTCACTTACAAAAAGTTCTCCGTTTTTAATGATATTTTTAGCTAATGCTTTTCGTTTATCAATCGTTTTATATTTATAACAAAAAACTAATACCGTTGTTGGAGTTGGATTGGCAGCATAGGCTTCTAATTTATCAATAGTTCTAGATAAATCCTGAGCTTCTTTAACAATTACAACTTGTCTTTCTGCCATCATCGGATATCTTTTGGCATTTGAAATTATTTCATCTATGGTAACATCACGTCCATACAAAACCATCTGATTAAAACCTTTATCATCTTCAGAAAGAAGATTATCTTCCATATAATTAGCGAGTTGATCAATAAAAAAAGGTTCTTCACCCATTAAAAAATAGAGTGGTTTAACTTTATTATTTTTTATTTCAGTAATAATTTGTGAGATATCTGCCATATAATCAGAAAAATTGTCAATTTTGTGTTATGCAAGAATTAAACTTACCAAACTATCAATTTCGAATCAAAAGTAACGAAAATAAGTTGTTCATTTTTGATTTTATACGAAAAAAAGAAGTGATTTTGACTCCAGAAGAATGGGTTCGACAACATTTTTTAATGTATTTGGTAACAGAGAAAAAATATCCTGCATCTCTTATTGCCGTTGAAAAAAAACTAACCTTAAACACTTTGACAAAAAGAACCGATATAGTAGTTTACAACAACAATGCAAAACCATCAATTATTGTAGAATGTAAAGCTCCAAATGTAACCATAACAGAAGAAGTTTTTGATCAAATTGCACGTTATAATTTAAAATTAAATGCTCAATATTTGATTGTTACCAATGGTTTGCAACATTTCTTTTGTAAAATTGATACAAAAAATGAAACTTATTTGTTTTTAGAAGACATCCCAAATTGGACTATTTAACTATGTTTGTAAAAATTTATTTTGATGCATAAAATTGCCGTTGTTATTTTAAATTGGAATGGAAAAGATTTGTTAGAAAAATTTCTACCAAGTATAGTACAATTTACCAATCATAAAATTGCTGATATTTATGTTGCTGATAATGCCTCTACTGATGATTCTATTGAATTTGTTAAGCAACAATTCCCTTCCATAAACATCATTCAAAACAATGAAAATGGCGGTTATGCCAAAGGTTATAACGACGCTTTAAAGCAGGTTAAAGCTGAATATTTTGCATTGGTAAATTCTGATATTGAAGTAACAGAAAATTGGTTAGAACCAGTCATAGAATATTTTAGTTTGCATAAAAATACTGCTATAATTCAGCCCAAAATAATGGATTATAAAAGTAAACAGTACTTTGAATATGCTGGGGCTGCCGGTGGATTTATAGATCAATTTGGATATCCTTTCTGTAGAGGTAGAATTTTTGATACCGTTGAAACTGACGTATTTCAATATGAAAACATAACCGATATTTTTTGGGCTTCTGGCGCTTGTTTTTTTGTTAGAGCAGAAGTTTTTTATCAATTAAATGGTTTTGATGAAATGTATTTTGCACATCAAGAAGAAATTGATTTTTGTTGGCGTGCTAAAAACTTTGGTTATGAAATTAAATATACACCGCATTCTATCGTTTATCACGTAGGTGGTGCAACTTTAAGTTCGTACAATCCACAAAAAACTTATCTCAATTTTAGAAATAGTTTAACTACACTCCTTAAAAATATTCCTAAGAACAAAATAATTCGTATTATATTTTACAGATTAATTTTAGATGGTATCGCCGCTATTAAGTTTTTATTTGAGTTACAACCAAAACATACTTTTGCAGTTTTAAAAGCACATATATCTTTTTATAAAAATATCAGAACTATTTGTAAAAAGAGAGAAGATACTCCAAATAAAAATATCAACTACTTTTATACTAAAAGTATCGTTTATCAATATTATATTAAGCAAAAGAAATTATTTTCTAAAATTACTCCTGAAGAATTTTAAATAAATCTAAGGTTCCTTTTCCTTCACGAACAATTAAAGGTGGCTCTACAGACAAATCAATTACAGTAGAAGGTTGATTATTACCAAAACCACCATCTAACATTAAATCAACTCTATTTTTCCATTCTTCAAAAATTAACTCAGGGTCTGTGGTGTATTCTATAACTTCATCTTTATCGTAGATGGAGGTTGAAATTAGTGGATTTCCAAGTGCTTTGGCTAATTCTCTTGCTATATTATTGGAAGGAACCCTTATACCAACCGTTTTCTTCTTTTTAAAAATACTTGGAATATTATTATTGGCTGGTAAAATAAAGGTATAGGCTCCTGGAAGTGATGCTTTTAATATTTTATAAGTAGGGGTATCTATTTGTTTAACATATTCTGACAAATTACTTAAATCATGACAAACGAATGAAAAATCAGCTTTTTCAACCTTAACACCTTTAATTTGAGCTAACTTTTCAATAGCTTTTACATTCATTATATCACAACCTAAACCATACACAGTATCTGTTGGATAAATAATAATCCCTCCATTTTTAAGAATCTTAACTGCTTTAGCAATTTCTTTTGGATTTGGATTTTCTTCGTAAATTCTTAAATAAGTAGCCATAATAAATTGTAAATCTAAGTTCTTTCTCAAATTTACAATTTATTAGTTAATTTTAATTAGTAATATACTTTTTAATTTGCTTTTTCAATTAATCTAAATCCTTCTCCGTGAATGTTTAGTATTTCAATATTGGGATCTCCTTTTAGATATTTTCTCAATTTTGCAATATATACATCCATACTTCTAGAGGTAAAATAATTTTCATCTCGCCATATTTTAGTTAGGGCTAATTCTCTTGGCATTAAATCGTTTTTATATAGAATTAACAACTTAAGCAATTTATTCTCTTTTGGTGATAATTTAATAGGATCTTGATTATCAATAGTTAAAAACCTAAGTTTTGAATTAAAATGAAATTTTCCAACAGTAAACTCAAATTTTTCTGCATCAATATCAACAGTTGATTTTTCAACTTCTTTTCTCTGTAATATTGCTTTTATTTTGTACAACAATACTTCAGAATCAAATGGTTTTGTTAAATAATCGTCTGCTCCAGCTTGATATCCTTTTAATACGTCTTCTTTCATTGTTTTAGCTGTAAGAAAAATAATTGGAATATCTTTGTTGCTTGCTCTAATATCTTTAGCTAACGAAAAACCATCTTTTCTAGGCATCATCACATCCAAAATACAAATATCAAAATCACCATTTTTAAAGGCAATTAGACCTTCTATACCATCTTTTGCCAAGGAGACATTATAATCATTGAGTGATAAATAATCTCTTAATACTGTTCCAAAATTTGGATCATCTTCAACTAATAAAATTTTGTTTTTTTCCATAATTTCTATTTTTTATAATAATGGTAATTTTATAATAAAGGTACTTCCTTTATCTTTTTCACTTTCTACAATTATTTTTCCCTGATGTAATTCAACCATTTTTTTAACGTACGAGAGACCTAATCCGTGTCCTTTAATATCATGAATATTTCCTTTTTGCTCTCTATAAAACTTGTCAAAAATATGCTTTTGAACACTTTTAGACATTCCCATTCCTTTATCTGCAACTTTAATAATTAAATATTTAGAATCATTTTCTGTATAAACATCAATGTTTGGACTATTGATTGAATATTTTATGGCATTATCAAAAATGTTCATAAAGACATTAATTAAATGAAAATAATCCCCTTTAACAATTGATTTTTCAGCATTAAAATGCGTTTTAATATAGCCCTGTCTATCATCAACAACTAAATGTAAATGCGTGATTGTTTCTTCTATAACATCCTGTATATCAACATCATCTATTGTTAAACTTAATTGATTATTTTCTAATTTAGATATTTTTAATACATTTTCAACTTGTGTATTCATTCTTCTATTTTCTTCTTTAATCATATTAATATAACGATGAACTTTTTCGTTATCATTTATGATTTTAGGATTTTTAATGGCATCTAATGCCAAATTTATGGTTGCAATTGGAGTTTTGAATTCATGAGTCATATTATTAATGAAATCTGTTTTTATCTCAGAGATTTTTTTCTGTTCTAAAATCTGATAAAGTGCCAGACCAAATGCCATCATAATTATAAAAATGAAGAATGCTGAAAGTATTAAAATTTTTGAAATGGTTGATAAAAGATAACTTCTCTCTTCAGGAAAATCGACATATAATTGATATCTACTAAATCCATCATTATCAACAAATAATGGAATTGAGTACTCTTTTCCCTTTTTAATTGTAAAATATTCACTACGTAATTTAGTAGCTAAACCATTACTATAAACCCCGTAAGTAAAATTTGTGGTGATACCTCTTTCTTTAAACTCATTTTGTAAATTGAGTTCTATTTCTTGGCTGCTCAATCTAACATATAACGGAATTCGATCTAAAAATATTTTTATGGCATCTTCAAATTCAGCAATTTCAGCTCCTCTTAATTGTTGAATTCTGATAAGTCGTTCTTCTGGCGGGACAATATTTGCACCCATTTCTTTATCATTTCTCTGCTCTCTTACAATTCTGATATCTTTTTTACTAAATATTTTCTTTAACATTATTGAATCTTGTTCAAAAAATTCAATTGGAACTTTATAATTCTCTTCTAAAATTGTTTGAGCATAAGTAAATGTTTCTTTTTTTACTGTATCAACTTGTTGATAAAGCAAGGTTTTCAAATCTGAAAGTGTCATGTTTTTCTTTTCAAAAATCAGATTTGAATATCTATCATAATTATCATTAAGTTCTCTTTGCTGAATATTATCTGCAACTTTAGCAAGTGCAAATTTTACATCATTAGTAAATTTATTTTCACTTACTTCTATAAAATTTCGAATCCAGAAAAACTGAACTACAATAATTCCTACAAGTGCAATGGTCATCAATAATACAACCCAAAAAAAACTCCGCTTACTCATTTGACAAATTTATAAAATTTGAGTTACAAATTTTAAATTATATTACATTTATGTTAAAAAAAAAGAATATTAACAAACATTTAAGAATACACTACAATTTAATTATCTTTTTCAATAATTTTTAACAATTGTTCATGTACTTCTAAAACCTTCATTTTGGTAGTACTAAGATCTAAATTTTCAATTATAAAATTGGACTTTGAAGTTTTTTGCTCATCAGTCCATTGACTATTAATTCTATTTAAAATTTGTTCACTGTTTAGTTTATCGCGTTGTTCTACTCGTTTAATTCTTTCTTCAAGAGGTGCTGTAATGGTTATTACAAAATCACACATTTTATCAAATCTATTTTCAAATAAAATAGCATTCTCAAAAATGATATAATTACTTTTTTGAGCAGTCTTAAATTGCAGGAAATGTGCTCTAACTTTTGGATGTACAATTTGATTTATAAGTTTTAATTTCTCAGGATTCGAAAAAACTATTTCTGCTAAATAAGAGGTATTTAAAACTCCATTTTTATAAGCTAATTCGCCAAAATTAGCCATAATTTCATATTTTAAACTTACCAGAGATTGCATCAATTTTTTAGCTTCTTCATCTGCAACATAAACTGGTATTCCTAAATTTTGAAACATTTTAGCTATAGTTGATTTTCCGCTACCAATTCCACCAGTTAATCCAATTACTTTCATTTTTTTGTTTTATGTTAAAAGTTATAATATAAGGCTAAAAGTTTAAGGGTATAATGAGTATAAATGCATTTTTCATTTCTCAATACTCAATACTCAATTCTTAATAATATAATCCACTTTTGATGGTTCTATATAATAATTGTAAATCGATTTTGGCTTTTCAATCACTTTAGGAACTAGATAAGATAATTTATTTTGAATAGTATTTTCAAAGTCACAAACAACAACAAAGCTCTCCTCATTAATATTAGGAATTTCTGATAATTCAACCTGAAAAACTAATTTCACCTTACTTGGAAAAGTTTCAATATTAAACCCTTGATGATTATTGATAATTTTATAGGGAATCATAAAAGAAAGTTCAGTAAATTTCTCAACATCTGCAGATACATTTATTTTATTTTCCGAGATTGAAACTCTTTTTAAATCGTCTGTAATTTTCAAATTAATTTCTTCCTCAAAACTTGTATATATATTATTTAAAATCAATCGTTTAGTTTCAATTTTATTAATTTCTGCAACCTTATCCTCTGGTCCATATACAGTTATAGAATCTGGCAATAATTTTATGGATCCTTTAATTTTATAACCTTTTTCATAGGTAATATTACTTTTTAGAAGAACTGGAATTTTTTTAGATACAATTTTTCCAAGTTCAATAAAGATTGATTTATCAAGTATTTCAATGATTTCGGTATCTGAAAATAATTGATTATGAAATTCTCCAATTAAACGATTAGTATCTATTTTATAGGTCGTTCCACTTATAAATGTAGCAGTTGCAGCATTAATCTTTATTTTTTTGGACAATATTTTATATCCAATTAGATTAAATCCAGACGCTTTTACAAAAAGTCGAATATTAGTTTCGGGGGTTTTTAACAAAATTTTATCTGAAGGAATATTGTCTACAATTATGTCAAACTGTATAGTGTCTTTATATTCTTTAGATAATTTGTTTAAAAACAATGATCCTAAAGATATTGCTAAAAAAAATAAAAAAACACGAATTTTATAATTAGATAAAACCTTTTGAAGTTTTGATTTCATTGTTTAGTTTTAATTCTTAATACAAATTAAAGGTACAAAAAAAGTGAGCTATTGCTCACTTCTTAAATTGTTTATTTCAATTTCTTAATTTTTATCTGTAGATGATGCATATTTTTTGCTCAACTCCATAGAAACAGCAGATTGTTCAAATTTTATTCTACCTGCACCAGTTTCAATTATTACGGTGTTTTCTCCTTCAACAATATCAACAATTTTACCGTGTATTCCACTAGATGTTACAACTTTAGAACCTCTAGTTAAAGAACTTTGAAAGTTTTTTTCTTGTTTTTGACGTTTCATTTGTGGTCTGATCATAAAAAAATATATTACCACAAACATTAAAATAAAGGGAAGAAAAGCTGTTATTCCTCCTGAGGCTTGTAAAAAAATTGTAAGAAAATTCATCGATTGTATTTTTAAATTAAAATTATTTATTTTTAGGTGTTACAAAAGTTGAGATTGTAACAGTTTCTTGACCGTTTTCTGTATTGGCAACGATAGTAATTGTTTTACTTTGTTTGTTTGGCTTCCCATTTGAATCAAAAGAAACTTTTAAAATTCCTTTTTCATTAGGCTTTATTGGTTCTTTTGGCCACTCTGGCACCGTACATCCACAAGTTGCAAAAGCATCCGTAATTACTAAATCAACTTTTCCTGTGTTGGTAACTTCAAAAGTAGTTTCTACAACATCTCCTTCGTTTATTGTCCCAAAATCATGTTCTGTTTTATCAAAACTAATAGCTGCAAAACCAGTAGTTAATTGAGCATCTCTAGCTTTCGCATTTTCTAAATTATTCTCATCAATTTTAGCAGTTGCGTTGTCTTTACATCCAACAAAGACCAACATTAAAATTGCACTAAAAAATATTGCTTTTATGTTCATATGTTTTAATTTATTTTTTGTAAAAATATAAAATTATAACAATCCTCTTCCAATTTTAACGATTCTTTTAGAATGTGAAAAATCTTTTTGAATTTTATCTAACACACCATTAATAAAAATACTACTCTTTTCTGTAGAATAGTCTTTGGCAATTTCTAAATATTCATTAATGGTAACCTTTGTAGGTATTGAGGGAAATTTTAAAAACTCGCAAATACCCATTTTGATAAGAATCATATCTAAATCTGCAATACGTTCCATATCCCAATTGGGAGTTTTGTCTTTTATCTCTTTCTCAAATTCTACATGATTTAGCATTACTTTTTCAAATAATTCTTTACCAAATTTATAATCATCTTCATCTTTAAACAATTTATCTAAACTAAAAATTTCTCCTTCGTTTAAACTTTTTAATTGCTTATAAATCCAGGTATTAACATAAGGCATATCATCAGACCAACCTATATTATAATCTTCAAAATACTCAGACAACTTCTCATTTGGAGCTATGATATTTTTAAAAATGTTTATAACAAAAGCTTGATCATCGGCAAAAGAAAGCACATCAGAATTGATATATTTTTGATATATGGTACTTTTAGAGATTTCATCCCAAATGATCTGAACATATTCGCTATCTAAATTCCAGTTTGATAAATTATAATCTTCAATATATTTTTTTAAAGCAATGCTGTTTTTAAGCGTTAGCAATACCTGATTATTAATAAATTTTTTATTTGGATTTAAATCTTCGGAAGTTGCTAAAAATTTCTTTTTTGATTTTTCTTGTATTTTTTTAGCATGTTTTTGAACCTCAACTAACAACTGTAAATTAAGAATATAGAGTTCATATAATTTAACAATATTGGAATTTAAAAACTCCTTTTCTTTTACAAGATTATCACTTCCAGAACGCATCATAGCATAAACAGACTGCATTACTTTTACTCTTATATGTCTTCTATTAATCATTTAAAGAACGTTTTTATTAGAAAAAAAAGCGAATGATATTGAGTCAATCGCTTTGCAAAAATACAAATTATATTAAATTATTTAAGGTTTTCTTTTCTTCTATTTTCAATTCTTTTTAATGCAATATTTAAAGCCGCTTGATGTGTTGTGATTCCTTCTGTATCAGATAATTTGAAAATTTCTAAGGTAGTATTATAAATATTTTCTGTTCTTCTAATAGATTCTGCTCTGTCATAACCAGCTACTTCAGCATTTACATTTATAATTCCACCTGCGTTAATTAAAAAATCTGGAGCATAAATAATCCCTTTTTCTTTTAATAATTTTCCATGTTTATCTTCATCTTCCAACTGATTATTGGCTCCACCTGCAATTATTGATGCTTTCAATTTAGAAATTGAATATTCATTAATAGTAGCACCCAGAGCACAAGGCGCATAAATATCTACATTTTGATTAAATACATCTAATCCTTTATAAATTGTAGCGCCATATTTATTACTCACTTTTATTAATTTATCTTCAAATATATCAGTGATAAAAACTTGAGCTCCTGCATTGGTAAGATGTTCTACCAAAGATTCGCCAACATTCCCAACACCTTGTACCCATACTTTCTTACCTTCTAAATTGTCACTTCCATATTTATAATTGCAACTGGCTTTAATTCCCATAAAAACGCCATATGCTGTAACAGGTGATGGATTTCCAGAGCCACCTAAACTTTCAGAAATTCCTGAAACATAAGGTGTCACCTCTTTCATAATGTCCATGTCTCGTGTTTCCATTCCAATATCTTCTGCTGTAATATATTTTCCACTTAAAGAATGTACAAACGATGCAAATCTTTTCATTAATTTATCATTTTTCTGCTTTTTGGCATCACCAATTATGACTGCCTTACCTCCACCTAAATCTAATCCGGCAACAGCAGATTTAAAAGTCATACCACGTGATAATCTTAAAACATCATATAAAGCTTCCCATTCATTTTGATAATTCCACATTCTGGTACCCCCTAATGCTGGACCTAAAACTGTATTGTGAATACCAATAATTGCTTTTAATCCTGTATCTTCGTCGTTGCAAAAAACGATTTGTTCGTGATTGTCAAATGAAAAATGATTGAAAATTGGACCCATTTTTTTCATTTGTTCAGATGTGAAAATTTCAGCATTCATTTGTTGTAGTTTTTAGAGGGTTAAAATTACATGATTCTAAATAATTACGGCTAAATTACGATTTTGAATAATCATTACAAACAACGATTTTTATATAATTAAAAACTATAAATACAAATTGTACTAAATGAGCGCATTAAAATACTTAAATAAATATTTTTATAAATATAGATACCGTTTAATTGCAGGTATATTTATCACTATTGTTTCAAGAATTTTTTCATTGGTAACTCCAAGATTGGTTGGTGATTCATTGTCTGTTGTTGAGAATTATATCAAACAAAATAGTGGTAATCTAGCCGAAGTAAAGCATGAATTATTGATTAATATTTTATTAATTATAGGTGCTACATTAGTTTCAGGTGTGTTTACTTTTCTTATGCGTCAGCTAATTATTGTAATGTCTAGACTGATTGAATTTGATTTAAAAAATGAAATTTTTAAACAATATGAACGACTCACTTTAAATTTCTACAAAAAGAACAGAACAGGAGATTTAATGAATAGAATTAGTGAAGATGTTGGAAAAGTAAGAATGTATTTTGGTCCTGCCATTATGTACACCATCAACATGATTACTTTATTTGTAATCGTAATTGCCAATATGATTCGCATTGATGCTTCTTTAACTTTATACACTGTTTTACCTTTACCAATTTTATCTATTGCTATATATATTTTAAGCAGAGTAATTAATGAAAAAAGCACCATTGTTCAACAATACTTATCAAAATTAACCACTTTTAGTCAAGAAACATTTTCCGGTATAGGAGTCATCAAATCATACGGAATTGAACCACAAACATTTAATGAATTTAAAGATTTAGCCAACGATAGCAAACAAAAAAATATTGATTTATATAAAGTTCAAGCTTTGTTTTTTCCGATGATGATTTTGCTTATTGGTGTAAGTAATTTATTAGTTATATATGTTGGTGGGATGCGTTATATTAATGGACAAATTGAAACTATTGGAGTTATTGCAGAGTTTATCATTTATATAAATATGCTTACGTGGCCGGTTGCAGTTGAGGGACCTCTTCTCGCCGAGGCACGTCGTGAGCGCGGGCTCGCCGGTCAAGACGGCCTCGATCCCCGAGGCCAGCGCCGAGCCTTCGTTGCGAGCGGTG
>JAMPYA010000170.1 GCA_023700885.1 Flavobacteriaceae bacterium | reverse complement strand
TGAGCCTAATTCTTTTTCACGAGTGATTGAAATAGAAGTCATCATAGCAGAAACAAGCATTAAAATAATAGTCATAACCCCGGGAACAAACATAAAAACACTCTTTAATTCAGGGTTAAAAATCATTCTAGTTTCCTGATTAATTTGAAAAGGAACTTTTGTGTTTATATTAATTTCCTGACGGTAATTTTGAATTATGGAAGTAATATAATTACTAATACTGTTAGCTGTATTTGGTTCGGTAGCATCTGTTATTATTTGAATATGAGCATTATTTTCTTTAGACAGGTTTTTAGTAAAATCTTTTTCAATAATTAAAACTGCTTTAACCTTTCCTTTTTTAAAAGCAGATTCTATATATGATTCATTATCAATTAATTGTGTGATTCTAAAATATTTTGAAGCGCTTATTTTATTGATAATTTTATGTGTTGTTGCATCTTTTGAATGGTCTAATATGGCTATTTCAACATTCTGAATTTCATTTGTAATAGCAAAACCAAACAACATAATTTGTGCAATAGGCATTCCGAAAAGAATAAACAAAGAACGTCTATCTCTGAGGATATGATAAAATTCTTTTTTAATAAAACCTAAAAAACGATTCATCCTCGTGCTAATTTTAAAAATACATCATTCATATTGTTTACCTGAAATAATTTTTTAAGGTTTTTGGGAGTATCTATAGCTTCAATTTTTCCATTTACCATGATAGAAACCCTATCGCAATATTCAGCTTCATCCATGTAATGAGTCGTTACAAAAATAGTAGTGCCTTTATCGGCTGTTTTGTATATCATTTCCCAAAATTGCCGACGTGTAATTGGATCTACACCACTTGTTGGTTCATCTAAAAAAACAATTTTTGGATTGTGTAATAAAGCCGTTGAAAAAGCTATTTTTTGTTTCCATCCCAATGGTAATGAGCCAACAAGTTCGTTTTCAATATCCTGTAATCCTAATTCTTCAATAAGCGAAACTGTTTTTTCTTTAATTTGAATACGAGATAATCCATAAATACCTCCAAAAAATGTGATGTTTTCTTTCACAGTTAAATCATCATATAAAGCAAATTTTTGACTCATATAGCCAATATTTTTTTTGATATTTTCTGTGTTTTTATAGATATCAAGATTTGCCACTTTAGCATTACCCGAAGTAGGTTTTCCAATACCAATTAACATTTTCATAGCTGTGGTTTTGCCTGCGCCATTTGCGCCTAAGAAACCAAATATTTCACCTTTTTTTACTTCAAATGAAATAGCGTTTACTGCCGTAAAACTGCCAAATATTTTGGTTAAATTTTCAACAACTATAACACTTTCATTTTTCATTTTTTAATTATTTAGCCAATTCCATAAAAGTATCTTCAATGGTTGGTTTTGTGATTTTTATTATAATATTCTGGTGGTTTTTAGATTCTAAATATTGCTGTAATTCTTGTAGCGTAAAATTATCTCTCTTATCGGTATAATGAACAAATTCGCCAAAAGGATAAACACTGTAATAGTGCTCGTAACTTTTTAAATTTTCAATAAGTTGGTGCATATTGTCTGAGCTTATGTTGTAAATTTTTTTCGGATAATGTTTTACAATTTCTTGCGGAGTATCAATTTGTAGTATTTTTCCGTGCTGAATTAATGCAATTCTATCGCATAATTCTGCTTCATCCATGTAAGGAGTAGAGACCAATATAGTAATCCCTTTTTGTTGTAATCGTTTTAACATTTCCCAAAATTCTTTTCTAGAAACCGGGTCAACTCCGGTTGTAGGCTCATCTAAAAATAGCACTTTTGGTTTGTGAATTAGGGCGCAACATAAGGCTAACTTTTGTTTCATGCCACCTGATAGTTTTCCTGCTCTTCGATTTTTAAAGGGTTCTATTTGGGTATAAATATCTTTGATTAATTCGTAGTTTTCATGAATTGTTGTTCCAAAAATTGTTGCAAAAAAAGACAAATTTTCTTCAACGGTTAGGTCTTGGTATAGCGAAAACCGTCCAGGCATATAACCCACATTATTTCTAATTTTTTTATAATCATTTACAACATCAAAATTGGCTATAGAAGCAACTCCTTCATCTGCAATTAAAAGGGTGGTAAGAATTCTAAATAAGGTAGTTTTTCCGGCACCATCAGGACCAATTAATCCAAATAATTCTCCTTCTTTCACTTCAAAAGAAATATCATTTATGGCTTTAATTTTTTTAAATGATTTGCTGATATGTTTTACTGAAATATTCAATTATGTGCTATTGTTTAGAATCTAAAATCCACATCTCCGCAGGCATGCCAATTTTTAAGTCGCCGTCATTTTTTACTTCAACTTTTACTGCATAAACCAAATTAACACGTTCTTCTTTTGTTTGAATAATTTTAGGTGTAAATTCTGCTTCTGATGAAACCCAAGAAATAATGCCATCATAATTTTTCATAGCATTTTTAGTGTCAATTTTTACAGTTACTTTTTGTCCTATTTTAATAGATGATAATTGTTTTTCACTTAAATAAACACGAAGTTGCATAAAGCTTAAATCGGCTATTTTATAAAGCGGTTTCCCAAAAGAGGTTATTTCATTAGGTTCAGCATATTTCACCAATACGGTTCCATCAATCGGATTTACAATTTTACTTTTCTGTAGTTGATCCTCTATTTGTTTTATTTGCGCGTCAACACTTTTTAACTCATTTAAAATTGGAGCATTTTGTGTTTCTACACTTTTTATTTGTTGTTGAATAATCTCAACTTCACCATTAATATCATCGAGTTGTTTTTGCGTTCCGGCTTTTTCGTTTACTAAATTTTTTATTCTATTTTGATTGATTTGAGCTGTTTTTAATTGAGTTTTTAAGACATTAATAGCAGCAGCAATGTTGGTAATTTTTGAAAATACAGCTTCTTTATTAGCAATTAATTGTTCTTTTTTAAGTATCAAAGTCAATGTATCTATATTTCCAACTAAGTCATTTTTTTTAAGATATTGCCCTTCTGCAATATTAAAATTTTGAAGTTTTCCGTTATTTTCAGCAGAAATAGTAATTTCTGTGGCTTCAAAATTTCCATAACCATCTGCTTTATCATTAGCTTTTTTACATGAAATCATTAAGTTGGCGATGATTATGAATCCGAATATAATTTTTGCTATTTTCATGGATGTTGATTTAATTTCCTTTAATTGTTTTATAGTTAACTTTTGCTAATAGCAACTGAATTTTATGTGTTCTTAAATTGTTTTCAGCTTCATACAAGTTGGTTATTTCTGTGATATAAGTTGAAGCAGTAATAATTCCGTTTTTTAGCTGAGAATCAGCAGTTGCTAAAATTTCTTTACGCAATTCAATAATTTCTTTATCATCATTAATAGTTGATGATAATTTTTCAATTTCTGAGAGTTGCTGCTCTAACTCAATTGAAGTATTGAGTTTAAATATTTCTTGTTGATTGTCTATAATATCATTATTGATTTGAATTGATTCTTGTTCTTTCTTTGATTTATTCCAATCAAATACTTCCCAATTTAATTTGATTCCAGCAATATAATAGGTTTGAAAAGAGTTTTCTAACATATTGAGCCCAGGATTTCCATAACCTCCAGTTGCGAATCCAAATATTTTAGGATTATTTTTTTTTGCAATTAAGTTTTTATAAGCATTTACTTGTGATTTTTGTAATTCAAATAATGCTGTTTCTGGTCGTTGAATTTGATCAGTTAAATTTGTAATAATTTCAGGAGTTTGTAATTGTGTATTAGAAATAATTTCAACTCCAATAATTGCAGAAAGTGTAGAAATTAAACTTTTGCTTGATTGTTCAATTTCTGTATATTGTTGTCGTATTTTGAGTAATTCTACCTCAATTACTTTATCGGATGTAGGTAATAACATTCCATATTTAATTCCCGATTTTATTTCTTTCAATTTAACTTCTAATTGGTTTTTTTTAGAAGTTAATAAAGCCTTTTTTTCTTGATGTAATAATATTGAAAAATAGAGTTGATTTACCTGATTTAAAAGTTGATACAAACTAACTTCAATTTGCTGTTGACGTGTTTTTAAGTCGGCTATTTTTGCTGATGTAGAAGCCTCAATTAATCCGCCATTATAGATTAATTGATTTATTGAAATATTGGCTTTGTACTGATCTTTATTAAGTGCTTCAACTGGATTATTTGGAATAACAATGGGCATTTTTGTAACATCAGATTGATAGGTGGTCTGTGCCAATAAATCTAATTTTGGAAGTTTATCAGTTTTAATTACAGCAACATCTAATTCATTTTGATTTGCCAATAATTCATTTTGATGAACTAACGGATAATTCTTTTTTAATAATAAATAGCAATCATCTAAACTCAGTTTATCTTGTCCAAACATACCAAAGCTTAGGAAAAAGATGAGTAATGAGGTTATTTTTTTCATCTGTTTATATTTATTTTTTAGTTCGACAAGCACAACATAAATTTTATTTGACATATGGAACGCCCATAATTATGGCTCTTTGTATCAATTAAAATT
>JAMPYA010000169.1 GCA_023700885.1 Flavobacteriaceae bacterium | reverse complement strand
TCTAGAACCATAAATAGCAGTTGCTGAGGCATCTTTTAAAATGGTAAAACTATCAATATCACTTGGGTTAACGACACTTAATGGATTGCTTAATCCATCAACTCCATCATTTCCTACCGGAATTCCATCAATTACAATTAAAGGGTCATTAGTAGCAATTAAAGAAGATCCTCCTCTTATTCTAATAGTGCTATTAGCCCCTGGAGATCCTCCTCCTGAGGTAATTTGTACCCCTGCTGATTTACCTGTTAATAATTGTTGAGGAGAAACAATTGGCCCCTTATTAAGGTCATCAGCTCCAACAGTAGTTACTGATCCAGTTGCATCTTTTTTGCGTACTTGCCCATAACCAATAATGACCACTTCTTCTAAAGCTTGAGTGCTTTCTGATATTGTAATGGTGTAGTTTTGATTATTGGTTACAGCAACTTCCGTAGCTGTATATCCAACATAAGAGATGACTAAAACTTCTCCACTTTTAACTTCACTTAATGAAAATTTTCCATTAAAATCTGTCACAGTTCCTTTTTTAGTTCCCTTAATAATTACATTAACACCCGGAAGTTCAATTCCAGAGGTTTTATCTACTACTTTACCGTTAATAGTTTGCTGTGCAAACATACTAAGCGGCACTAGCAATAGCATGCTTAATAAAATTGTTCTAAAATTTCTCATGAATAATTAGTTAATTAATAAATGATTTAATGTAATTTGTAATTAATACATTTTAGTGTATCACTTTTCCACATGATAAAAGTAATAAACATAATTAAGGATTAAGTTAGGGTAATGTAAACTAAAACGATTTCGTGTTGATAACTTTATCAATTATTCGTGTATATTTGTGATTATTCCAAAATATTGAAATGGGAACTAAGATTACTTTAAAAAAAATAGCCAAAGAGTTAGGTTTATCAACTTCAACGGTCTCAAAAGCTTTAAGTGATAGTTATGAAATAAGCCAAGATACTAGAGATAAGGTAAAGGCATTTGCAAAGTTATATCATTATAAACCAAATAGCTTAGCTTTACGTCTTAGAAATCAGCGAAGTATGGTTATTGGAGTGATTATTCCAGAAATAGTACATCATTTTTTTTCTACCGTTATTAGTGGTATAGAGTACGGGGCAAACGAAAGAGGCTATAATGTAATGGTTTGTTTTTCAAATGATTCCTATCAAAAGGAAGTTTTAAATATAGAAATGTTAGCAGGTGGCAGTGTTGATGGTTTTTTAGTTTCTATTGCAAACGAAACTCAAGAGTTGTCAGATTTTAGACATTTTGAGGATTTGAAAGAAGAGGTTCCATTGGTTTTGTTTGATAGAGTTCATCCAAAAATTAATTGTGATAAAGTGATCGTTGATGATTTTGGTGGAGGTTTTCTAGCTACACAATATCTTATAAAAACTGGTTGTAGAAAAATAGCTATTATTACAACTCCAGATCATATTTCAGTTGGTTTAGGACGTAAAAAAGGTTATCTAAAAGCGCTAGAAGATTATAAGATAAATGTTAATGATGATTATATTATTAAGATTGATCAAAAAAAAGATATCAAAGAGCAAATAGAAAAACTAATAGATTTACCTATAAGACCAGATGGGGTTTTTGCAGTGAATGAAATTTATGCCGCAACTGCAATGAAAATTGCTCAAGATAGGGGTCTAAAAGTACCTGAAGAAATATCATTTATAGGGTTTACAGATGGATATATTTCTCAATTTTCAAATCCATCAATGTCAACATTAGCGCAACATGGTTATGAAATGGGTAAAAAAGCAATTGCACTTCTAATTAATAGAATTGAGGCTAAAGAACAAGACCCATTATTTAAAACTGAAATAATAAATGTTGATTTAAAAATTAGAAATTCTACAAAAAAATTAACTTAGTTTAGTTAAAAATTAAAAATATATTATATTTGTACCGTAATTAATTTCTTTTTAAGAATTCACACTTCACAAATTTAGGATAGCTAGTTAGGTTATCCTATAAGTATTTATCTATATTTTATTAGTTTACAATGAAATAGCTTTGTTTCATAAATTAAATATTTTATTTTAATTTTTGATGAACAGATTTACTTCAAACAATTTTATAGAAACAATCAATTAAAATACACATGAAAAAAAAGAAACTTAGTTTCTGGGAAATTTGGAACATGAGTTTTGGTTTCTTAGGAATTCAATTTGGTTTTGCTCTACAAAATGCCAATACTTCCAGAATTTTTGAAACGCTAGGAGCCAATATTGATGAAATCCCAATTTTATGGATTGCCGCACCCGTAACGGGATTAATTATTCAACCTATAATTGGTTATTTAAGTGATAAAACTTGGACAAGGCTTGGAAGACGTAGACCTTATTTTTTAATCGGAGCCATATTATCTTCAATTGCTTTAATATTTATGCCAAATTCACCAGAATTGTGGGTAGCAGCAGGTATGTTATGGATGATGGATGCCTCAATTAATATTACCATGGAGCCATTTAGAGCTTTTGTAGGTGATAATTTGTCATCAGATCAAAGAACACTTGGATTCTCAATGCAAAGTTTTTTCATTGGTGTTGGGGCTGTGGTAGGTTCTGCACTTCCTTATGTTTTAACTAATTGGTTTCAGATAAATAATACTGCACCAGAGGGTATTATTCCAGATTCTGTAAAATGGTCTTTCTATATTGGGGCTTTTGTTTTTTTAGTGGCTGTTTTATGGACAGTTTTCAAATCTAAAGAGTATTCACCCGATGAACTAGCTGCTTTTGATGATGCTGAAATTGAATCAGAAAATTCCAAAGATATCAGCTCTATTGATGAAAAAAGACAACTTCAAATTGGTTTCGGAATGATAATTCTTGGTTTGTTAGGAATTACATTTGTCAATCAAATGGAGTTAGATAAAAATTTGTATATACTTGGATTTGGTATTACTATTACAGGTTTGATGTTTGTAATAGCTTCGGTATTAAGAGGAAAGAATGTTAAAAGTAGCTTTGTAACCATAACTACTGATTTATTAAACATGCCAACAACTATGAAACAATTGGCTTGGGTTCAATTTTTCTCCTGGTTTGCTTTATTTTCAATGTGGATATATACAACCCAAGCTGTAACAGGACATGTATATGGTACTCATGATACAACTTCAAAATTATACAATGAAGGTGCAGATTGGGTTGGAATACTTTTCACTGCATACAATGGCGTTGCAGCCTTGGTAGCTTTTTTACTTCCTATTTTTGCCAGAATTACAAATAGAAAAATAACTCATTTAGTAGCATTGGTTCTTGGTGGAATTGGTTTAATCTCAATTTACTTCATAAAAGATCCTAATTTATTGTTACTTTCTATGGTAGGTGTGGGTATGGCCTGGGCAAGTATTCTATCCATGCCTTATGCAATGTTAGCAGGTTCATTACCTGCAAATAAAATGGGCTATTTTATGGGAGTTTTTAACTTCTTTATTGTGATTCCACAATTGGTAGCTGCAACAATTTTAGGTTTTATAGTTAAACAATTTTTTAATAATGAACCAGTTTATGCTCTAATCATTGGTGGTTTTGCTATGATATTAGCTGGTTTACTTACATTAAGAGTTAAAGATACTTTAGATGAATAAAACTGCAGTTATATTTGATTTAGATGGAGTTATAGTAGATACTGCAAAGTACCACTATTTAGCATGGAGAAAACTGGCTAATAAATTAGGATTTGATTTTACCGAAGCACAAAATGAACTTTTAAAAGGAGTAAGTAGAGTTAAATCTTTAGAAATTTTATTAGATATAGGTAAAGTTTCACTTTCAGATAAAGAAAAAGAACAGTATATGTTCGAAAAAAACGAAAATTATCTTTCGTATATCTCTAAGATGGATCAAAGTGAATTGTTGCCTAATATGAAATCTTTATTAGAGCATTTAAAAAATAAAGGTGTTGCAATTGCCTTAGGTTCAGCAAGTAAAAATGCAAAGTTAATATTAGATACAACAAAAATTACCTCTTATTTTGATGCTATTGTTGATGGAAATAAAGTAGCAGCAGCAAAACCAGATCCTGAAGTTTTTTTATTAGCAGCAAAATTATTAAATAAAAATCCTAATGAGTGTATCGTAGTAGAAGACGCTCAAGCAGGAATTCAAGCAGCTAATGATGCCAAAATGATGAGTATTGGAATAGGTGATAAAGAAATTTTAAAAGAGGCAACTTATGTGTTTGAAAGTACCTCTGCATTAACAAATGATTTTTTAGATAAATTGATAAAATAGTAAGAGAAATGAATCAGGATTATATAGTACCCAATGAGTGGTCAATAATTGAAGATGGTTTTAAACCTGAAAATGTAACTGCATCTGAAAGTATTTTTAGTATTGGTAATGGCGCCATGGGGCAACGTGCTAATTTTGAAGAAAATTATTCTGGAAGTACATTTCAAGGAAGTTATATTGCAGGAATTTATTACCCTGATAAAACCCGAGTAGGATGGTGGAAAAATGGGTATCCCGAATATTTTGCAAAAGTACT
>JAMPYA010000168.1 GCA_023700885.1 Flavobacteriaceae bacterium | reverse complement strand
GTATAGTTTTATCTTTAGAAGAAAGGAACTTTAAAAAGTATTTCATTATTTAATTCGCTTTAAATTGCTTTTGATGGTTAATATTCCAAATCTCATTCTTGTTTAATATATTTATAAACAATTCAGCACTATTACCTTTCCCAAAGGACTTGAGATTTGTCTTTTTCACTTCATTTATCAATTTTATAGAATTGAGAATTGCTTCAATTTCACATTCAATATTCTGAATTGAAGTTAGATTAATTCTATTTAATTGACGTGAACCTACATTTATAGTAGGAACACCGTAATAAGGGGCTTCCCTTACCCCTGCACTGGAATTCCCAATGATAAAATCGGCATTCTTCAATAAAGTTAAAAAATATTCAAAACGCATCGAAGGAATCAGTCTAAATTTATCCAAGTATTTTAACTTCTCATAGGCCTCTAAAATAATAGAGGAACCTAAATCATTATTGGGATAAATAACAACCATTTCTTTATTACTCTCTATCAAGCCCTTTACAAAAGTTTGAGCCTCCTCTTTTAAGTTTTCAATTTCGGTAGTTACTGGGTGAAACAATACAATTCCAAAAGTTTCGTAAGAAATTTCATAGTATGATTTAACCTCATTTAAACTCGGGAGTTGGTTTGAAAACATTATATCTATATCAGGAGAACCAATAACAGCAATTGACTCCTTTATTTCTCCCATTTGAATTAATCGTTTTTTAGCTTCTTCATTAGCCACAAAATGTATATGACTTAATTTAGAAACCGAATGTCTAATCAACTCATCAATAGTTCCAGAAAGTTCACCACCTTCTATATGAGCCACCAGACAATTATTAAAACTCCCAACTATTGCTCCAGCGAGTGCTTCTAAGCGATCCCCATGTACTACAATTAAATCAGGTTGTAAGATCTTTACAAATGACGAAAAACCTTCAATAGTTTTTGCTAAGGTCAATTCCATGGTGGTTTCACAGGTCGTATTTTCAAAGGTATGAATGTTCTTAAATCCTGATTTTTGTATTTCTATTAAGGTATAACCATACAGCGGTATTAAATGCATACCAGTAACAAAAAGATGTGTTTCAAAACTTGCATCATTTTGCAGTATTTGAATTAAGGGTTTTAATTTGCCAAAATCTGCTCTAGTTCCGGTAAGAAATACTATTTTTCTTTTCATGCATTACTATTTAACCCTCTGTTGTTTTAATATATATTTCATTAAAAAAAGAAATCGTTTAAGTATATAATAAAAATCTATAAAAGAGTTTTTAACAAGTTTATAAATGGCCATAGCTAAGCCATTAATAGCATTTTTCAAACTAAATTTAACTTTAAACAATGAACTATTTATATCAATCTCAACTTTGTATCGATTATATAATTGTTGTTTAGATCGATTTAAAAAATAAATATAAGTTTCATTCAAATCATAAATAATATAATCATTATCAATAACCCTTTGTGACCACTCCTTATCTTCCCCTCCAATTAATTCCCCATTAAATTTAAATTGATTCCAAACCTTTTTATTTATAATACAACATGCTGCAACAATGCCATTTTTTAATGGTTCGGACACCACATAATTATTACTTATAGCTCTTTCATAATTTTCGACACTGTTTATAAATCTAATTCCTGCAATACTTTTATTCTCTATAATTACCTTAAATACACTTTTGAAAAAATGATTACCAATGGGAATAGCATGTGAACTTAACAATAATATAATATCATTTTTTGCAACTTCTATACCTTGATTAATTGCTCGACCATATGTAAAATCTTTAATTTGAACTATTTTACAATTGTATTTACTCGCTACCTGAATACTCGAATCAACTGATAAATTATCAACTACAATTATTTCACCAATATCTTGGTTATAGACATTTGTAAGTATCTTTAAAACTCTTTCTAAAGATTCTGCTTCATTTTTATTTCGAATAACAACAGATACTTTATTATTCATAATCACTACTTTTCAGATGTTCATCATTAGCCATATTTCTTGTTGCTTTTTTTCCTAAAACTAAGTTATAATGCTCTGCCAATATTTCTCCAGTTCCCGGACGTTTTACCCAAATGTTTTCTTTGGTAAAAGCTTTTCCTTTTTTAATGGATTTAATCGTACAAACCGTTGAAAAAGCAAAATAAATAGTTACCTGTTCTTCTAATGCAGGTTCTTTTTTACCACCCCGCATTTGCCAAATCTCGTTTGAACTCCTTATTAATTCCTTGCAGTCAAGTTCATCCATACTGCATATAATATCAGGTCCTATACGGTTTTTATGATCTGTAAAATGACGTTCTACTATGGAAGCTCCCAATGCTATAGCGCCTAAACTGGCATTGTTATTTAAGGTGTGGTCTGAGAGACCGAAAACTTTAGTTGAAAATGCCTGATGCATCTCCATCATAGCTCCTAACCTCACTAAATTAGGCGGTGTAGGATAGAGATTGGTTGTATGTAATAAAGCAACAGGAATATGGTATTGATCAAAAATAGCCACTGCTTTTTGAATACTTTCAATAGTGTTCATTCCAGTACTTAAAATGACCGGCTTACCAAAGGAAGCAATATGCTCTAATAAGGGGTAATTATTACATTCTCCTGAACCAATTTTAAATGCGGGTACTCCAAATTTTTGCAATCTATTGGCTGCTGCTCTTGAAAAGGGTGTTGAAATAAATAGCATTCCCTTGGATTCTACATACTGTTTCAATTCTAATTCTTCTTCTTCATTAAGCGAACAGCGTTCCATAATCTCATAAATTGAAACCTCTGCATTACCGGGAATCACTTTTTTAGCAGCTGCACTCATTTCATCGGCCACAATATGGGTTTGGTGCTTTATCATTTCCACACCTGCTCTATGGGCAGCGTCTACCATTTCCTTAGCTACTTGTATGGATCCTTCGTGGTTAATGCCTATTTCAGCAATTACCAATGGTGGGTAATCTTGCCCTATTTTTCTTCCTGCTATTTCTATAAATGGGTTCATAACTTTATGTTTAAATTTATTAACTCCCCTGTCATTGCAAAGAATGAAGCAATCAAGAGGGACCCGGGGTGTGTTTTTCAAACTCTGTTATATAACGCTCAATTGCTCTCAACACATTTTCCATATCATTTTGCATAATTTTTCTATTCATTTTTACACACCCCTTACCCCTCTCAAGAGGGGAATCTTTAATTGATAGCTTTTTTTGAAATTAATGTTTTTTTCTCAATATTTTAATTAAAAATATTCAATATTAAAATTAATTGTAAATTATTCCTTTATTCGCCACTAACTCCCCTATCATTGCGAGCGATAGCGAAGCAATCAAGAGGGGCCAGGGGTGTGTTTTTTAAACAGGTATTCTGCATATTCTAAATCTTCCTGAGTATCAATATCAATTTCAGCAAAAGGATGCTCAATAACTAACGGATAGGCATTTTTTGAGATAATTTTATTGGCCCGTATTAAACTCGCTTTTGTTATATATAATAATCCATTTTCAAAGTATAAAGGTTCCATATCCTGACTTCGTTGTCCTATTGTGTAATTAACCGGCAAAAATTGATTCTTACTTATTTTACCTAGTTTTTGATGATTTCTAGAAACGGTAAATAGGCTGTTACACTTATTTTTCTGAAATACTTCAAAAGCTTCTTTTAGTAAATTTACTGGTCTTAATGGATTGGTAGGTTGTAATAAAATTACATTTTCAACTGTTTCTTCAATAGATTCTAACAGATGTTTTAAAGCCGATACTGTAGTTTCAGCATCACCACAAAGAGAATCAGGTCTATCTATAACTTTTACTCCATATTCCAAGGCTATTTTTTTAATAGTATCATCATTTGTAGATACATAAATTGCATCAATAACTTCCAGATTTTCTTTTGCAAAAAGAATGCTGTGAGCAATTAAAGGAATACCCCCTAAAAGCTTACTATTCTTATTTTGTAATCTTTTTGATCCCTTGCGAGCAGGAATAATTGTTATAGTTAACTTTGCCATAAATCACTTATTAATCAAATATAAAAAATTAGCACCATTGACACTATTCAATGGCAAATTAGTTTTTCATCATAAGTAAACTATTAATTAAATGGACAGGATTCTATTAAATCATTCCTGCATTTATCTAGTTTGATGATATCAGGTAAACTTAAGTAATCATGCAATAAGTGTTGTAATTTATCTTGTGAAACAAAAATATTTATTGTTTTTGGAACATAATTATTGATACCTACGGATTCAAAGTAATCTTGGAACTTAATGCCATCACCAAATAATTTATCAGAGAATTTGACCCAAACCGCAGGAATTCTGTATGCATGTGCTACAATTAATCCATGTAAGGAAGAAGAAATAATATGCTCACATTCCAAGAACTCATTAGTAGTTTGTTCCACGTTTAAGGTCAATAAATCAATTACTTTAATGGTTTTATCGTTTCCGTACCACTCCTTCACCAGCTTATAATCGTTGTAATGGGGTACAATTCCCAGTTGGTTTTTTTTATTAATTTTAGG
>JAMPYA010000167.1 GCA_023700885.1 Flavobacteriaceae bacterium | reverse complement strand
GTGGCTCCATATTGAGGATAAATTTTCTGACCTTCATCCAATAAATACGGAAAAGTAAATCCTTTTTCTTGGGCTCTAACTTTCATTAATTCATAACTATCTTTTGGCTCTTTTGTCGGATTATTGGGGTTGATTGCAATAACTGGATAACCTTTGTCTTTATATTTTTTATCTAATTCGATTATTCGATCTTCATAAGCCACTGAATACGGACAATGATTGCACGTAAAAATGATAATAAAACCTTTTGCTTTTTTAAAATCTGAAAGCGAAACCATTTTATCATTTACATTTTTTAATTTAAAATCAGTAGCAATATCTCCAATTTTATATCCTTCTTTGTTATTTATTACATTAAAAGAAGCTGCCAAATACACCATACTAAAAAGCATCAAAATTTTAATTGTTTTCATCTGTTTATATTTATTGTTATTATTTAAATTTTAAAATGGCTTGTTCAAGAGTCTCATACGTGAATGATTGTTCGTAAAATTCACTTTTATTATTCTTATATATTAATGTAGCAGGAATTGCACCTGACCATTTTTCTGAAATTTGTGGAATCCAATTATTTTGATCAGGGTCATCTAATAAAATAACTTCAGGTTCTAGCTTTTTTATTTTGATAAATGGTATTAATTGTTCCTTAATTTTAGTAGGAAAATCTAAGCTTACCAACAATACTTTTACATTTTTATTTTGATATTTCTCATGTAATGTGACAAATGTTGGAAGCTCTTCTACACAAGGTTTACACCAAGTAGCCCAAAAATTAATAACATAAATTACATCATCTTGCTGTTTTAATAATGGTTTAAAGTTTTCAAAATCATAGACTTCTACTGAAATTCCATCATCTGTAATAACCTCTAATGGTTTCCTATCAAATGTAGTTTCTGATTTACATGACATCAACAGAAGAAAAAGTATAAAAAATTGTTTCATATGTGAATATTTTATTTGTTTAGTTCGACAAGCTCACTATAAATTTCATTTGTCATATGGAATTGTTCATTCCTTATTTATTTTCTTTTTGGTATTCACGAACTAACGTTTCGCCAGTTTGATGAATATTTTCATTCGTATTTGTGTTTTTGCAAACATGGCTATTTCATATTTTTTAAAAATTGGAAGATAAATATTTAATTATAATTTTCTTAAAAATTAGATGCTAGAAATATGTTAAAATTCAAATTTATATTTAAGACCTTTTTATCTTTTATTTAAAATTTAATTGTAAATTTGCAATCATATTTATTTAAATCTCTTTTTTATTTAAAACAAAATGGAAACTCAAAAAATTATTTCACATATAGATTTTAACAAAATTTTAGATGGTTTAAGCAATACTTATAAAGAAATAGATGTAAGAGAAATGGAGATGCCCTTACCAATGATTACTATTGTAAAAGAACTAGAAAATATAACTAAAATTAAGGCATTACTAGTACATCATCATAGAATACCGCAAATACTTTTAAATGATTTGAAAGATTCTAATTTAAAAATATACATCACTCAAATTCAAGAGAATTATTTTCAACTTTTATTTTTAAATTCATGAATTTAACCTCTACACAAAAAGCACCAAATCCAAGTTTAGTTACACCACATTTCATAATTGGCGGGGTTTCTATAGTTTTGTTTGCTTTTATATTAGTGTTAAATCCGGATACTTTATTATTACATTATTTTAATCCAACTTTGTTGGCAGCTACCCATTTACTAGTTTTGGGATTTATTACAACCATCTGTTTTGGTGCTTTATATCAATTAATTCCTGTGATTCTTGATGTAAAATTACATTCAGAAAAATTGGGATGGATTTCTTTATGCTTTTTATTTATTGGTATCATTTTCTTAATAACTGCTTTTTGGAATTTGAACTTTAATATTCCCTTCTATTTAGCATCTACTTTTATAATTATAGCTATAACAATTTTTAAAATTAACCTGATATTAACTGCTCAAAAAAATAAGCAAAACAGCCTTGAGAAAAAATTTATTTTAACAGCTGTTGGTTGGTTATTTTTTACTGTTTTAGCAGGATTCTTATTCGGAATTAATTTGTCTAACAATTATATAAAAATATCCCATTTAGAACTTTTAAAACTTCATGCACATATTGGTATTTTTGGGTGGTTCATACAGTTGATAATTGGTGTTGGAAGTAAGTTATTTCCCATGTTTTTACTTTCGTACGAAGCAGATAAAAAACCCTTAAAAATTGCTTATTTAGCTATAAACTCAGGTTTAATAATTGGTATTTTCAGCTTATTTTACGCTTTCAAAATTGGAGTTATTACAGCTATTATTTTGATAATATTCGGAATTATTAATTTTTTGCGATTTATTTATCAAACGTTTATCCAAAGAACCAAGAAAAAACTGGATGTTGGCATGAAAAAATCGATTATAGCAATTACTTTTTTATTGATTCCATTAATATTGATAGTGCTAAATATTCTAAATCCTAATAATTTAATAAAACAAACTACATCATTAGAATTAATATATGGATTTACACTTTTGGTTGGTGTCATTTCTATGTTAATCATGGGGTTAACCTATAAAACTTTACCATTTATTATTTGGTTAAAAGTGTATAAAAGTTTAATTGGAAAGCAAAAAACACCTTTACCAAGAGATTTATATTCAGAAAAAATTCAAACATATCAACTTCTATCATTTATAATAGGATTTTGGACTATCATAAGTGGAATTTTATTTTCAATAGTATCAATTATACAAATTGGTACTACTCTATTTTTTATAGCTACTATCTTCTATTTTATTAATATTATTAAAATTGTTACCCATAAAACTACTGAGTTATGACAAATACAACTTCAACTCCAACAGATATGCAGGTTCTAAATTCATTAAAATCAGTTATTGATCCAGAATTAATGGTAAATATTGTTGATTTAGGAATGATTTATAACATTACAATTGATAGTTCAACTAACTTAATTGAAGTTGAAATGACATTAACCTCAAAAGGTTGCCCATTAGGTGATGTTATTATGCAACACGCTACAGAAGTTTTAAAAGCCCAATATCCAAATTATTCAAGTTTAATAAATCTCGTTTGGGAGCCAGCTTGGAATCCATCGTTTATTACAGCGCAAGGAAACAAAGAATTAGAATAGTAGATTTTGAAACATATTTTTTTAATAATTCAATTTCATTGAACATTTTCATTAAATTCGTAAAATAAAATGAATTCCATGTTATCAAACGCGAGTAAATATTCTATCAAAGCAGTACTTTTCTTAGCAGAAAAATCTAATGAAAACACCAAATTAAGTGTTCAAATTATTGCTGATACCTTAAAAATTCCGAAACCCTTTATCGCAAAGTTATTACAGCAATTATCAAAAGCTAAAATTATTTCCTCTACTAAAGGTCCAAATGGCGGATTTTTCTTATCTGAAACCGATAAAAAACATTCCATATGCGATATCATTGAAGTTATAGATGGTCCCAACTTTTTTGAAGGTTGCTTCATGGGGCTTTCAAAATGTAACGAAGAAAACCCTTGTTCCGTTCATCCAATTGTTGCTCAGTTTAAGGAAAAAATATTGCATCAATTTAAAGAAAAAACAGTTGATGATTTTGCCACAGAAGTTTATTTACATGACGGTTTATTAGGACTTTAATTATTCATTAATAAAACATGACATTTGTCATGTTTTATTAACTATTCTCGTTTTAATTTTGCATAATAAAAGATATTAAAATCTTTTACTAACTAAATTTAAATAATTAAATTATGCAAAATATTAAATCAACTATTAAACTACTAATTGCGTTTACACTTTTTGGTTTATCTAGTGTATTAGCACAAGAATTTGACCTTTCTGCAGAACTACGCCCTCGATTTGAAAGTAGAAATGGTTTCAGTAAATTATCAGCAACAAATGCTGAAGCAGCTAATTTTGTATCTCAACGCGCTCGTTTAAACTTTAACTTTAAACAAGATAAATTAAAAATGGGAATTTCTGTACAAAATGTACGTGTTTGGGGTGATGTTAGCACTTTATCTTCTACAGATAAAAATGGTGTTGCCCTACACGAAGCATGGGCAGAAGCGCTTTTATCAGACAAATTTTCTGTAAAATTAGGTCGCCAAGAAATTGTATATGATGATCACCGTATTTTTGGAAATGTTGGGTGGGCACAACAAGCCAGAAGTCATGATGCAATGGTGGCTATATATATTCCAAATGCAAAAAATCGTTTTGATTTTGGCTTTGCATACAATGCCAATGCAGAATCGTTAGTGCAAGAAACATATGCTGTAAATCAATACAAAACTTTTCAATATGCTTGGTATCATGGTCAAATTGACAAACTAGACATTAGTTTCTTACTGTTAAATAACGGTATGGAATATATAGAACTTGGAAAACAAGAAATTGCTTACAGTCAAACTTTTGGTCCAAGATTAGCTTATAAAAACGGAAATTTAAGTTTAGACGCTGCTACCTATTTACAAGCAGGAAAGATTGCTCATAACAATGTTAGTTCT
>JAMPYA010000166.1 GCA_023700885.1 Flavobacteriaceae bacterium | reverse complement strand
TGCTAAAGGAATAGATACGTATGAAGGTAATTTTAAAAACGGATTACCACATGGTAATGGGACTTATTATTATAAAGATGGAAGCTATTTTACAGGAAATTGGAAAAATGGATTGAAAAATGGTGAAGGTAAATTAGTCTCAATTATTAATGAAAGAGAAATTATAAAAGAAGGTATTTGGAAAGAAAACATTTATATAGGAGAAAAACCTCCAATACCGTATCTGATAAAAAATAAAATAGGCGTTGACCGATATTCAATTTCTAAGGAAGGAGATAAACAACAAAGAGTTTTAATTCAGTTTTTTCAAAATGGAGCTATTAATACTTCTGTTGAAAACGTAAGATTCGAGGCAAGTAGTGGCAGACAAGTTAGTATACCTAATTATGATGGATACGAATATATTGAATATCCTTTTGTTTGTAAATTAAGCTACTCAACACTAAATAAATTTCGAACTGCTCGCAATCAAGTTATTTTTGAATTTATTATAAATGAACCGGGAGATTGGAGTTTAGACATTCATAATTAGTAAATGATGATATTGATTTATAAATTAAACAAAAAAATATCGGGATTTGAAAACCCCGATATTTTTTACTTACACACTTTGTAGGATAGTTCTTTAAAATGTATCGTCACCTAAAGATTTAAGTTTTTCAGTATTCTCAGCCATTTTTAGCTCATCAATAATTTTCTGGATATCGCCATTAATAATTCCGTTTAGATCGTACATAGTTAATCCAATTCTATGCTCAGTTACACGACCTTGTGGATAATTATAGGTTCTAATTTTTGCAGAGCGGTCACCACTAGAAACCATTGTTTTACGTTTAAGTGAATCTTCTTCAAGTTTTTTATTCAATTCCATTTCGTACAAACGAGAACGTAAAACTGTTAACGCTTTTTCAAAATTCTTGTGTTGTGATTTTTGATCTTGACATTGAGCTACCAAACCTGTTGGTAAGTGTGTTAAACGTACAGCTGAATAAGTTGTATTTACAGATTGTCCTCCAGGTCCTGATGAACAGAAAAAATCTTTTCTAACATCACTCATGTTAATTTGTACATCAAATTCTTCAGCTTCAGGCAACACCATAACTGTAGCCGCACTGGTATGAACTCGTCCTTGTGTTTCAGTTTGAGGTACGCGTTGTACACGGTGAACACCAGATTCGAACTTTAAATTACCATAAACATCTTCACCAGAAATACTAAAAATTACTTCTTTAAAGCCTCCAGATGTTCCTTCGCTTATATCTACAACTTCTGTTTTCCAACCTTTTTCAGCGCAATATTTAGTGTACATTCTATATAAATCGCCTGCAAAAATACTTGCTTCATCTCCACCTGTTCCTGCTCTAATTTCCATCATAACATTTTTGGCGTCTTCTGGGTCTTTTGGAATTAGTAAAAACTCAATTTCTTTACCAAGTTCTTCAACTCTTAAATTGGCAGATTCTAATTCCATTTTAGCCATTTCTACCATTTCATCATCACTTCCATCAGCAATTATCGATTTTGCTTCATCAATATTGGCTAATAAGGCTTCATATTCGTTAGCTTTTTCAACAACAATTCCAAGATCTTTATACTCTTTACTATATTGTATATACCTTTTTTGATCTGAAATTATATCTGGCTGAATAATTAAATCGGCAACCTCATCAAATCGTTGTTTTACTAAATGCAATTTATCTAACATTTCTTCTGTTTTTCTGGTCTGCAAAATTATGAATTTTTCATGGATAATTTTACATATGAACAAATTGAAAAAATTACTCGAAAATAATTTTAATTCCAGTAGAAACTATATTTGCTTTTAAACCATCTGAACGATCATAATTTTGATATCTAACATCTAAACTTTTAATAGAAAATCTATAGATTTTTCCAAGTCCTTCTACTTTTGAATATCGAATACCCAGTCCAATTTGATTGCTATCAAAAGCTGATAAATCATAATCTGAAGTATAAAATTCTTGAGTTGACACATGTGTTTCTTTTGGCGCAAAATAATCAGCTTGAGTTTGCTTATAAAATCGATATGTTGGAGTAACTGTAAAATTTTGACTCACTTTAATCGGTACTTCTACGCTTGCTGTATGACCTGATACGCCCCAATCATCATCATAATAACGATAATAAGTTCTTAATGAAACCGTTTCATTTACATAAAAATTTAAACGTGCACCAATAGGCAATTTAAATCGATTATCGGGTAAACGTTCTGTATCATCGCCTAATTGAAATGCATCAATAAAAAAGTCGTCTTTATCAGCAAAATAAACTCGCTGAAAAGGATTTGCTAACAAACCGTCTTGTTTTACAACATCCATAAAGATAGAACCTTGAAGCCTTTTGCTAAGAATTTGAGAAAAAGCCAATGAAGCTGAATAGGAATTTCTCTTTTTATCTGTTACTAAATAAAATGCTGATGGATTATAAGAAAGATTGCTTGAAGTAATTATTTCGTCAAAAATATTTTCATTTAAGCCGTCTAAATAAAAAGATTCTAATTCATAAGGATATCTAGGTTTCCAAGTATCTAAATATACTTGTCCGCTTAGATTTATCTCAGTATTTTTTTCGTTGAAAAGTTTTGCAATACTTCCACCAAAACCAATAGATTGATAGTCAAATTCTGTAGCAAAAGCTGCATGAGCACCCATTATGGTGTTTCTATCTTTACTACTGTGAGTGTAACTCACAGAAAAAGTGGCTAATGCATCTTGTTTTGAAGCACCGGATGAAGCCATCCAAGGACTAGCAACAATATTTCCATTTTTTTTATCTCCGTCAAAAGGATCAATATTGCTCGATGAAGCTGAAGAATATGCAGAAATTCCTGCATCAACTGTTAAAACATCATTGACATTTAAAGGTAAATTAATCACAATAGACGAGGCTAAATCAATTAATTCTTCAGTGCCTTCACCACCGCTAACAGCGGCATGTTTCCCGTCTTGTTTATAATAACTAAAAAGCAAATCAATCTCCGGATTTTCTAAGACTTTTTTTTCAAAACTACCTTGTTCCTGAGCATTAACGTTTAATGTCAAAAACAAAACCAATATTAAAATTATTTTATTTTTCATGTTTTTTCACTTATTAGTTACATCCACAGCCTCCACCAGATTTCCCTCCGTTAGCACCGGCAGCTGCCTCTCTATAAACTTGAAAATTTACTTCAAATCGTTCTAAAGATGTTGCCGACAATTTCATATCTGGATCGTTTATATAAACTTTTTGGTATTCTTTTACTACTGTACACGAAGTCAGTGTTAATAGAACTACGATTACAAACAAAACTTTCTTCATATTAATAGGTGTTTAATTTGATATTTTTTGATTGATGAATTTTGTTATTACTATCGATAATAACACATTCAATATTTTTTAATTGATTGATAAAATCTAATCCGGTTTCTAATCCCATAACAAAAACTGCGGTAGCTAATGCATCAGCCAATTCAGCACTTTGACTAAAAATGGTAACACTATTTAAACCTGTAACAGGATAACCTGTTTTTGGATTAATAATATGAGTGTATCGAACTCCGTCAAATTCTACAAATTTTTCATAATTCCCAGAGGTTACTACAGCACTATTATCTATAGGAAGCCACGAAAATACTTTTTCTTTATTTAAGGGATTGGTAATACCAACTTTCCATGACTCTCCATTAGGTTGTTTTCCCCAAGAATTTAAATCGCCAGATGCGTTGATAATTCCAGCTTTAACATTTAAATCTATCATTAATTTTTTAGTTTTATCTGCAGCATATCCTTTACCAATAGCACCAAAACCTATTTTCATTCCTTCATTTTTAAGAAAAACAGTTGAATTTACTTCATCCAGAATAATATTTTGAAACCCAATTTTTGCGACTGACTTCTTTATTTCATCAGATGTCGGCATCGACTTCATACTTCCATCAAATTTCCAAATTTTATCCATCGAGGCAAATGAGATATCGAAGGCACCTTGAGTAAGTTTAGAAATTTGAATACTTCTTTTTATCAAATCAAAAAGTTCTTGATCAACTTTTATTGCTTTTAAACCTGCTTGTCTATTAATTTCTGATACTTGAGAATTTGGATCCCATTCAGAAATGAGCTTTTCTATTCTAACAATTTCATCAACAGCTATTTGAATATAGTTGCTGCTTTGTACTTCATTTTCTGCAACAACCGTAATTTCAAAACGACTTCCCATTAATTTTAAAACTTTTGTATAGGATTTGTCTTGAGCATGAATTGTAAAAGATATTAAGCAAAAAAATAAACTTAAATAAATTTTCATCTGTTTATATTTATTGTTTAGTTCGACAAGCTCACTATAAATTTTATTTGACAGACGGAACGCCTTAATCTTAATCATGTTCCTATGTGTCAATTAAAATTGTCACGGGCGTTTCATGCTATTTTATAAAAGACTGTAAATGTTGAATATATTCCTTAGGTGACACATTTTTATATCCCGTTTCACCAAGTACTTTTCCATTAGCGTTAAAAACAATTACCATAGGAAAATATCCTTTTTTATTGTATTTCTCGGCT
>JAMPYA010000165.1 GCA_023700885.1 Flavobacteriaceae bacterium | reverse complement strand
TTTACCTTTAAGCGATTGTATTCTGAAACGGTAAAGTGCAAACAGTAAAAAGGGAAGTGCTATAAATAGCGTTACATAATCTTGTGCTATTCCTTGAATCGCGACATCAGCCGACATGTGTTGATATAATAACAAATACTGGTTTCTTCTACACTTCCTTTGATTAATCCTAAATGTTTTAGTTCTTTTAAATGCTGTGAAATGGTGGATTGAGCAAGTCCAATTTCATTTACCAAATCACCACAATAAGAAGTATTCATTTTAAAGAGTTTTTGTAAAATAGCTACTCTTGCAGGATGTTCAAAGACATTTGCAAATAAGGCAATATCATTTTGTAGGTAGGTAAACATTACCGTTTTGCTAGTCCCCTATTTTTCATTTATTTGTTTATCGTAATAATACGATATATAATTGAAATGACAGAATAACTATACAGAACTGAAATTGTTTAATCCTTGGAGATACTTTTGTTATAATAACAGACTTTAGAGTTCCCTTTATCAACTTTTATAGTGAATTTTAGGTCTGAAAATACTTTTTAGTACACTTTTAAGCTTATAAAATTATATTATCTATTGATATTCTGACAATTATAATAATAACATGATTTAAATCATGTTATTTAGAATTATTCTAAATAACTCTTTTTTATTTAAACCACCTTTTATATTTTTGCCAAAAATTATTATTTATAATCAATCTAAATAAAATGAAAATACCTATATTAATTGCAGTTTTATTAGTTTCATTAAACATCTTTTCACAATCAAAGTTAATAGGAAAAGTAACCGATGAACAAAATCAACCAATTTTTGGGGCTTCAATTTACATTGAAGAATTAAAACTTGGTACCACCACAGACCAGCACGGTAAATATGAATTATCCAACATTAAAGAAGGGGCTTGGGTAGTTGCCTTCAGAAATTTAGGTTACCAAACTCAACTAAAAAAGCTATCATTTACACAAAAAAATGATCTTTTATTTTCAATAATTTTGAGAGATGAATTTAGCAATTTAGATGAAGTTGTTATCTCTGCCAGTAGACATTCTGAATACCTTTCAGAAATTCCAGCCTCCGTGAGTGTTGTAAGTAAAGTTAAATTACAAGAGTTCTCAAAATCCACGACCAATATTAGTGAAATCTTAGAATTTACTGTACCTGGTTTGGCTGTTTCAACTGGAACATTTTCTAACTGGGGACAAACCTTGCGGGGCCGTTCGCTAATAGTTATGGTTGATGGTATTCCACAATCTACACCTATAAGAAATGGACAGTTAGGCATAAAGTCGTTAAGTCCAAATGATATTAGTCGGGTTGAGGTTATAAAAGGAGCAACCTCCATATTTGGAAATGGAGGAAACGGTGGTTTTATCAATTATATAACTAATGAAGCGAATGCCACTAAAAAAATAGAAGGATCAACCCATGTTTGGGGAACCTCAAACCTTGCTAAAACAGATGGCTCTTTAGGTCTAGGAGCCTATCAATCCTTAAATGGGAAATTGGGTAAATTTAATTACTATGTTAGTGGGAGTTACGAGAAAACAGGCAATAAATATGATGCTGATGGTGTCGCAGTACTGCCAACTTACGGACTTGACAATACGGACATATACAGCACCTTAGCAAAGGTAGCGTATCAGATTTCTGATAATCAGAAACTAACAGTTGGTGGTAACTTTTACAAATCATCTCAAAACACACCATTTATTCCGGTTACGGCTGAATTTGAAGTTTTGAATAATTTAGGCGACTATACCCTAAAAGCCGGTTATGGAATTAAAGGAGTTATTGAAGGAGAAAAACCAACCGGTTCAACGCTTATCAATGGTCAATTAAACTATCATTTAAACAATATTTTTTCAGGTACAACCAATTTCACTTCAGATATTTACTATCAAAAAACTGAAAACATTTTCTTCTATTCAAATGCATTTGAAAATGGTGGCCAATCAGTAATCAATGCAGAAAAATTTGGAGTAAGACCTAATTTTAATTCAACTTTTAACCCAAGCAGTTCTGTTGGTGTGTCACTAACCTACGGTGTTGATTTACTTAAAGACAAAACCAATCAAGGTCTTTTAGACGGTAGGTTATGGGTACCAAATGTTGAAATGATAAGTTGGGCACCATACTTACAATCTACTATTAAAATTGAGAATGATTGGGTATTAAAAGCTGGCTTGAGATACGATGATATGAATCTCAATGTTGATGATTATAATACTTTACCCTATTCGCCCCTAGGTGACGGTAATTTTAATCCTTCTATTTCAGTGGAAGGAGGAAAGATTGGATTTAATAACCTTGCATTAAACTTGGGAGTACGGTATATTAAACACCAAGAATTTATACCTTACATCAGCTATTCGCAAGGATTTTCTATTGCCGATTTGGGTTCTGTCTTACGTTCAGCAACCGCTAATAAGATCGAGGATATTCAATTAGAACCGGCAGTAACTAAAAACTATGAGTTTGGATTTTTATCTAAATTAAATCGCATTAAATTTGAAGCCGTAGGTTATTACAGCACTTCAAACTTAGGAACGGGCGTAGTTTTTGATGAAAAGGTTAATTCATTTGTACCTTCTAAACAGCCACAAAATATTTATGGAGGAGAAATTACCATTGATTATCATACATATAATAATAAATTACAAATCGGAACTTCTTATTCTTATGTTGAAGGGTTGACTCATAGCGTTACAAACCCTACTAATTTAAGCTATTTAGGTGGTGATGTAATTGCGGCACCAAAGTGGACCGCTTATGTAACATGGAAACCCACAGGTAAACTAAACACCTCATTACGGATGCATAATTTAGCAAATAGAGACCGATTTAATCCGTATTTGAACGCCAACAACCAATATACTTATAGACATACTCAATTTCCGGTTAATGGCTATACGTTGCTAAATTTTTCAATAGCTTATCAACTTCAGTCTAACTTGTCTCTTACTTTAGGCATTAATAATTTATTAAACGAATATTATTTGCCTGCCAGATCACAATGGGCGGCTCCATTAAAAACATTTACCGGAGCTGGTGAAGGCACCAACGCCAAGTTGAGTTTGCAGTATAATTTTTAATGATTTTTTAACCTATACCAGTGTATCCACCGGTATAGGTTTTCTTGATTTTATACATTTTTTAATGACTTTTAGAAAAATAATACTAAAAATTCACCTTTATTTGGGGCTTACATGCGGACTTATAGCTTCCTTTTCAGGGCTTACGGGATCCTTATATGTTTGGCAACCTGAAATAACTGCTTTTCTTAATCCTAAACTACTTACAGTTGAAAATTTTGAAACTATTAATGAGCGTAGTTTTTTAAAAACAGCCGCATCACTTTCTGAAATTCATAAAGATAGTATAACTCAACTGTTGTTACCTTATCGAGAACAACAGACCATTTCTATTTTATTTAAAAATGGTAAAACCTTGTATTATCATCCTGTTACTCAAAATTTTTTAGGAGAAAAAACCACTTCTATATCATTTTTTGAATACCTTTTAAGCCTTCACCGTACACTAGGCATTCGCAATATCGGTAAGTACATTATAGGTGGCAGTACGGTATTGTTTTTGATCTTCCTACTTACCTCGGGTGCATATATTTGGTGGAAAATTTATGTGAACAATCTGCTTAAAGGATTCAAAATAAACTGGAACCAAAAAAAAAGCAAATTAAATTTTAATATTCATAAAGCTTTAGGTATATATTTTCTAATCCCGCTTGCTATCATTGCTTTTAGCGGTGCCTATTTTACCTACAGCACCTATTACAAGTCGGCTTTAAAAGTTTTAGACAGCTTTACTAAAACAAACCCAGTCACTCATAAAAACCACCTAGAAAATACGATTAATTTTAACGATTTACTTCGTAACTCAACTGAGCATTATGCGTTAAGAGCCATTTACTTTCCTAAAGATTCTACCGATAAATATCAATTTCGATACATTAAAGACCGTCCAATAAAAGCAGGATTACGAAAAACGAAGGAAGTAGCATTGACTTTAACTGGTAACGCAACAATTTTATCAGACTTTGGTATAGATTCGAATAGCAACCGAATAGCAGCTCAATTTTATCCTATCCATATTGGAGAAATTATGGGCATATTTGGTAGAATTTTGGTGTTTGTAGCAGGATTTATTCCATTCATTTTGTTTATAACAGGCTGTAAAATTTATTTTTTAAAGAAGCGTAAAAAGTAATTCATTCGATGTTGAAATCAGTTATAACGGAGAGTGTTTCATTAGTTTGAATAATATTTACATTCGTGATTTATTTTCATCAAGCATGGACATTTCATATGTGGAAATTTTATTTGTTTTTTTATAGGTCATCCCGCTAAAGCTGGACAGGTTATGGAATCGCTTATCTTCATTGGTGTTTGCTTCCGCAAACAATTTGGTTAACGGAGATTTCATTTCTAAATATTCTACTCTTTTGTAATTTTTGGCTTGAGGATTGGCAACGGCTGGGCTATGATTTCGGCGTGGATAAATCCGCAGGATTTGTCCGCATAGAAATCAGATTATTAATTGTTTTAATTTTCATATTTGCACAAAAACCACGCTGAATTATAGCCGTTGTTGAACTAAATCCCGCAAGCGGTCAAGCTATCAACTTATGCTTCCTCAAATGTATTAAAATTTCATAAATAGGTAATGATTAAATT
>JAMPYA010000164.1 GCA_023700885.1 Flavobacteriaceae bacterium | reverse complement strand
GAGCCAGAATTGGAAATGATTACACTATAAATGAAGCTAGTTATTCTTTTAAAATACACAAGCCTTGGTATATTTCAAATATTGCCTGGTTTATTTATTTTCTTTTCACAATTGCTTTAACGGTATTTATTCATAAATCATACAAAAAACATTTCAATTCTAAACATGCTACAGAGTTAGAAAAAAGAAAAAAAGAGATGGAACTGAGTTTATTGGAGAACAAACAACAAATAATGAAAGTTAAAAATGAACAATTAAAGTTGGACATCGAAAATAAAAATAGAGAGTTAGCTATCTCTACTATGAGTATTATTAAGAAAAATGAAGTTTTAAACAATATTAAGAAAGAGTTTCTTGACTCTAATTCTGAATTAAAAAATAAGTCCGTATTGCGTTTAATTGATAAAAATTTAAATGATAAAGATGATTGGGAGTTCTTTGAAGAAGCATTTAATAACGCTGATAAAAACTTTATGAAAAAAGTTAAAAAACTTCATCCCAACTTAACTCCTAATGATTTGAGATTATGTGCTTATTTGCGATTAAATTTATCTTCGAAAGAAATTGCTAATCTTTTAAATATATCGGTTAGAAGTGTTGAAATAAAACGATATCGTTTACGCAAGAAAATGGAATTATTACATGACACTAGTTTGGTAAATTACATTCTTGAAATCTAAATCGATTTCGTAATTTAATTTTTTACCTCAACATTACCTCAACTAAATCGGTTTCGCCATTTACCGCCTTCATCAACATTAATAGGTTGTATAAACTAGAAAGCCCTATATTATAAGGCTTTTAAAGCAATATTATCAATTTTTACATACCTATACATAGAAAAAATTGATGTATGTTTTTTGTATAGGTTCATTTTTACAATTTTATCTTATTTAAATCTAAATTTGATCATCACTAAACAAAAAAAATATGAGATCAATTTTCTTAACTATTATTTTAGGATTTGTATCATTACTCGTTCATTCACAAAATATCCAAATTAAAGGAAATGTAGTTGACGCTTCGGGCGCTCCTCTACCTGGAGTGAATATTTTAGTAAAAAATACAAACCTTGGAGGAACTACAGATTTTGATGGTAATTTTGCTATAGCAAACATTCCCGTTGGAGCTGTTTTACAAATTTCCTATGTTGGTTATACTACCAAAGTAGTAAAATTAACGAATTCAAATTTCTTAAAAATTCAACTTCAAGAAGACAGTCAAGCTTTAGAAGAAGTAGTTATCATTGGATATGGCACACAAAAAGTGAGTAAAGTATCTGGAGCTGTTTCATCTGTAGGAAAAGCCCAAATTGAAAACTTGAAACCTGTAAGAGCAGAAGAAGCACTTCAAGGGCAAGCTTCTGGAGTCAACGTAATTTCCAGCGGTTCACCAGGAGCTACTCCTACTGTATTAATCAGAGGGATTCCTTCCTATACCGGTACTAACCCTTTGGTTGTTATTGATGGTGTTACCCAAACATTAGAAGATTTAAATTCACTTAATCCAAGTGATATTGAGTCTATGAATGTGCTTAAAGATGCGGCACTTACTGCTATTTATGGGGTAAGTGGTGGTAATGGTGTAATTGTTGTTAAAACAAAATCTGGAAAGAAAAATACAAAAACTACTTTTGGATATGATTCTTCTTATGGTATCCAAGAAGTCTTTAAAACGATCAATGTTTTAAATGCAAGTGAATATGCTGCAATATTAAATGAAGCTAGCGTTGCATCTGGAGGAAATCTAATTTACAATAATTTAAACGGATTAGGATTAGGAACAAATTGGCAAAAAGAAGTACTAAAAGAAGCTCCAATTTCTATTAATAACTTTACAGCAACAGGAGGTAGCGAAAACTCATCATTTTTCTTATCAGCTGGTTATTTGGCTCAGGATGGTGTTGTAGGTGGTGGTGATAAATCATACTTTAATCGTGCAAATTTAACAGCTAATTATACTACTGATATCAATAAAAAATTAACTGCTATCATTAATACCAGTTATGCCAATATTAAAGGCAAAGGATTATCAGAAAACAATATTGGAAGTGTATTATCAAATGCTTTAAACTTTGATCCTACGGTAGCCCCTTATGATGCCACCGGTAATTTCGGAATTAGTAATACCATTACCCAAGAAATTAAAAACCCTTTAGCTCAAATAAACGATACCTATAATAAAGGTAATACCAATAAATTGTTTGGTAAATTAGAGTTACAATATGATATTTTAGAAAATTTTAAAGTTACTTCGAGATTTGGATATACTTACGTCGATGTAGTTAGTAAAAACTTTACACCATTAGTATATTATGGAGTTGGACACAACCAAACAACGGCACATCCAGATTTATCACCTATAGTTACTGTAGATTCAGTTACTGGCGATGTTACCTCTACACATAGTAGAGTTTCTGAGGCTGCAACTAACTACTTTAGTTATACCTATGAAATTTATGGAAATTACAATTTTAAAATTGCAAAAGATCATACATTTGAAACAGTATTAGGATATTCTATTGGGAAAAATTCTGGAAGCAATATTACTGCCAACGCAGAAGATATTCCATTCAACTCTTGGGAATATGCCGATGTAAGTTCAGCAACAGGTGATGCTAAATCTCAAACTTCAGGATCTTGGCAATATGAAAACAGAAATCTTTCCTATTTTTCAAGAATTAATTACGATTATAAGGAAAAGTATTTACTTTCTTTCACTAGTCGTTTTGATGGTTCAACCAGTTTTGGAAAAAACAACAAATTTGCATTCTTCCCTTCAGCATCATTGGGTTGGGTTGTATCAAATGAAGATTTTTGGAAATCAAGTATTGTTGATTATTTAAAAGTAAGAGGTAGTTATGGATCGGTAGGAAACGACAATATTAGTCCACAGTTTGCCAGAATATCAACTTTTCCAAAATACACATTTGATGGAAATATTGTAAGTGGATCAACACTACTTTCAATTCCAAATGATGATGTTACTTGGGAAAATCAAATTCAATACAATGCAGGTTTAGACCTAAAAATGTTTGGTAATAGAATATCATTAAATGCTGATTATTTTGTTAAAACAGTTGATGATTTATTATTCAGCCCTACACTTTCCTTATATTTAGGAACACCTGCTTATCCAGCTGCAAACATTGGAAAAACTAAAAGTTCTGGTATCGATTTATCATTAGGATATAATGATACTTATTTTGAAAAATTCAGTATCAATACCAATTTAAGTTTTACCACCTCTAAAAATGAAGTAGTAGAAATTAATAACGGTGATAAGTTTATATGGGGAGCAGGTTACGGTATTCCGTACACTACATTAACACGTTTTGAAGAAGGATTTTCTCCCGGGTATTTCTTTGGATACAAGACTGATGGTATATTCCAAAATCAAGCAGAAGTATTAGCTCACGCCACTCAAACAGGAGCTCAACCTGGTGATATTCGTTATGCTGATGTAAATCAAGATGGAATCATTAATGATTTAGACAGAACCAAAATTGGCGATCCATTCCCAGATTTTACTTTGGGTTGGAACTTGTCTTTCGATTTCATGAACTTTGATTTTAATGTATTTACCTATGCCTCAGTAGGTGGAGATATCTACAGAGCATATGACAGAAACCTGAATTTTACCAATAAATATGCGGGAGTTTTAGACCGTTGGAAAGGTGAAGGTACAAGTAATACAGAGCCTAGAGTAGCTTTTATAGACACCAACAATAATAGACGTGCATCAGACCGTTATGTAGAAGATGGATCGTTTGTTAAAATTAAAAATATCCAATTAGGATATACATTACCTGAGAGCGCTTTTAAATCAGCCAAATTTACAAAAGTACGCTTATACGCTCAAGTTAAAAACGCTTATACGTTTACTGATTATTCTGGTTTTGACCCTGAAATTTCATCAGGTGTTTTAGATACAGGTATTGATAGAGGATCATACCCTCAACCAAGAACTTGGTCTGTAGGTGTAAATGTTAAATTTTAAAAATATATACCATGAAATTTTTTAAGCATATAACAATATTAATTACGACAATTTTCTTGGCATCATCTTGCACAGATTATGTAGATTTTGATCCGAAAGAAAATTATGAAATTACTGCTGATGTTTATTTTAACTCAGTTAATGATTACGAAGCTGCTGTAGTTGGCGCCTATGATCCACTACAATGGATGTATTTAAATATCTTAATTGGAGACATTGCCTCAGACAACTCATTAAGTGGTGGTGAAAGTGCTACTGATGTTATTGGTTTACAACAAATTGACAACATGACACATAATCCAAATAATGACAACTTAACATCTATTTGGAAATGGACTTACGAAGGTATAAACCGCACAAACTATTTAGAGCAAAATAAAGCTAAATTAGATTTTCCAAAAAAAGCAGCTTTATTTGGTGAAGTTTATTTCTTAAGAGCTTATTATTATTTTGAATTAGTAAAATTCTTTGGCGATGTGCCTTTAGTAATCGATAAAAGACTTACTGCAAGTGATTCTGGAACATTACAAAGAACTCCAAAATCTCAAGTTTATGCTCAAATTGAAAAAGATTTATTAGCGGCCATTGCGGCTTTACCAACGGCACAATCACAAAGAGGTAGAGTGACTAAATTTGCGGCTCAGGCCCTACTTGGAAAAGTATATTTATATCAAAATAAATTTACAGAAGCGGCAGCAACCTTAGAAAATGTTATTG
>JAMPYA010000163.1 GCA_023700885.1 Flavobacteriaceae bacterium | reverse complement strand
TGGTGCTGTTTTATCTAAAGGAACAAAAGTAGCATCTGGAAGTATTTATGCTGGTATTCCAGCAAAAAAGGTAAAGGATATTTCTATTGAATTATTAGAAGGTGAAATTGAAAGAATAGCAGAGAATTATGTTTTCTATGCTAAATGGTATCAATAACTAAAAATCAGCAAATTCAATGGTTGTATTTCCTGGAATTACCCCCAAAATATTTTTTAAAACTTCAGTATTAGTATTAGTATAAAACTGATGTGTGCTTTTATCAGCACTGATATTTAATAAATAATTTTTTTGTAAAATTGCTTTTGTTTGTTTAGCAACAGCCTCTCCAGAATCAATAATAGAAACACGATTTCCTACAATATTTTTAATTTGAGGAATTAAATACGGATAATGAGTGCACCCTAAAACAATGAAATCAGTTTCAAGAGCAAGCATTGGTTTGATATAAAGTTCCAAAAGCTCTTTCGTTTTTGATGAATTCAATTGGCCACTTTCAATTAATTCAACTAATCCTTCTCCAACTTGTTCAACAATGGTAATTTCCGAAGCAAACTTCTCTGTTGTTTTAGCAAATAACTCACTGCTTAAAGTTCCTTTAGTAGCAAGTATTCCGACAGCATTATTTTTAGATTGTAGGGCTGCCGGTTTTATGGCTGGTTCAATTCCTATAAACGGCACGTTGTATAGCTCTCTTAAATTTGAAATAGTATTGGTAGTAGCGGTGTTACAGGCTACAACTATTAGTTTACATCCTTTTTTTAATAAAAATTCTGTGTTTTTGATACTGTATTTTAAAATGGTTTCTTTTGATTTTTCTCCATAAGGTGCATTTTTACTATCAGCTAAGTAAATAGTGTTTTCATTAGGTAAAAGTTGATTAACTTCTTTCCAAACGGAAGTGCCTCCAACACCTGAATCAAAAAAGCCAATGGGTTTGTTGCTCATAAAACCAAATTTAAAAAAAAACCCCGATTAATCGGGGTTTAATAGTGAGTTTAATTTATTTACTTAATGCCTAATTTAGCTTTAGCATCAGCCATTAAATCTGTACCTTCTGCAACTAAAAGAGTAGAAACATCTAACACATAAGCAAATCCTTTTTCTTTAGCAACATCAGCAACTGCTTTACGAGCTTCTTCAATTATCGGATTTAAACCTTCTGCTTTACGTTTTTGTAAATCTTCATTTGCAGCTTGAATAGAAGTGTAAATTTTTTGCTCTTCAGCTTGTACTTCTTGAGCTCTTTTTTGATTTTCTTGTTGAGTTTGGGCTTTAGCTTCTTCGTTATATTTTTCTAACTTTGCTTTTAACTTAACATCTGCAGCTTTAATTTCATCGTCATAATTCTTTTTAAGCTTCTCTAAATCTGCTTCTAATGCTTTAGTTTTAGGCATTGAAGAAATTAATTCATCGAAGTTTAGATGTGCAACTTTAGTTTGTGCTTGAGATAAACTCATAAAACCTATGGTTAAAACTGCTACTAATAAAAGTGATTTTAAATTTTTCATTGTAAATTCCTTATTTTAAAATTAATGTTTCTTTTTAATTATTATCTTTCTTTTTTTGTTCTTCTCGTTCTCTTATTGCTTTTTCTCTTTGTTCTTGCAATGCTTTTTGTTGTGCTTCTCTTTGTTTTATACTTTCTAATCGTCTTTCTTCAATTGCTTTTTGTTGCGCTTCTTTCTTTTGTTGTCTGTCAAAAGCAATGCGTTCTTGAGGCGTTAAAGTGTCTTTTTCTACTTTTAAAGTGTCATTAACTATATTTTTAATATCAACTAATGAATCTTTTTTTGATGTTAGCACTTCTTTACTTTTTGATATTTTAGAAGTTGTTTTACTAAGCTCATTTTTCTTTAGCGCAGCTTGTTTTGCCTCTTCACGTTTTCTTAGATTTTCCTCGCGCTGTTTAATGATGTTTTGTTTTTGAGCTTCTCTTTGACGTTGTTTTTCTGTAATAACAGCTTGTTGTTGTTCTTCTCTTGCAAGTCTTGTAGCTTCTCTATCTTCTGTAATTGTTGTTTGTTGTTCTTCAACAGCACTTTCTTCATTTAAATTATTATTGCTGATGGTTTGATTAGCTGTACTTTTAAAACGTCGTGTTTCAACGTCATCTTTACGTTTAGTTTTACTAATACTATTTAATACCAATTCACTAATATCAAAAGCATTGTTAGAATAAAGCATGATTAAATCACTGGTTTTATCAAAAACAAAATCATATTTTTTTAATTCAGCAATTTCTTTTACTGCATTATACATTTGATCTTGAATTGGCTTAACTAGTTGTTTACGTATGAAAAATAAATCACCTGTTGGACCGAAATATAGTGTTTGTAAATTTCTTAATTCAGTTTCTTTAATGGTGATGTCTTCTTCTTTATCAATAATTAATTCCTTAGTTAATAAAGCTTTCTGATTTATTAAATCAGCCTTCATGATATCTAACTCAGTTTTTTTTGCATCAAGTTGATGTTGCCACTTCAGGATTTTCTCATTTAACTTTGATTGAGCATCAATATATTCAGGCATATTTTCTAAAATATATTCAGAATCGATATAAGCTATACGTTGTGCTTTTTGTGCAAATAAAAATCCGATTGTCAATGAGCTTATTAGGACTGTAAGAATTATTTTTTTCATAACGCCTGTTTTAAGATGAGAAAAAACCGTGCCAAATTTTAAATCATAACAAATATAGCATTTTATTAGAATTGTTGTCCAATTATGAAATGTGTTTGCCAACCAGATTTAACATTGGTTCCCGGTAAGTTATCTATACCATTTCCAAAATCAATTCCTAAAACTCCAAATGCAGGCATAAATATGCGCATTCCTAAACCTAAGGAACGTTTCAATTCAAAGGGGTTGTATTTTTTAAATCCGTCATAAGAATTTCCTCCTTCCATAAATCCAAGTAAATAAATAGAAGCACTTGGTTTTAAAGAAACTGGATATCTAATTTCCATCGAAAATTTATTGTAAATAGTTCCACCTTCTATAGAAGATAAACGATTGTTTTCATATCCTCTTAATGCAATAGTTTCGCGTCCATCCATTTGAAATGCTGCCATACCGTCACCACCAACAAAATATCTTTCGAAAGGAGAAGTACCTAAATCTGAATTATAATTTCCTAAAAAACCTGCTTCAATATTAGACATTAAAACAAATTGTGCCGGTAATGATGTGTACCATCTTCCTTTAAAATTTAATTTATAATATTCTAACCATTTATATTTTTCACTATCTTCTAATGAGGTATAATCCTTTTCATTAAATAATGAATAAGGGAATGTAAATTTACCTCCAACGCTAAATTCTGATCCATATTTAGGGAAAATTGGGCTGGGACCCGATGAATTTCTTCCAAAAGAAATTCCGTATGATAAGTTATTTACACTACCAGTACTGAATGAAAATGTAGCAATTGGATATTCATTTAAATCATATTGCTGATAGGATATATTTTGGGATAAAGTAAAATAATCATCTGGCCATTTTAATCGTTGTCCTAATCCTAGAGATAATCCAATAATATTAATTCTTTGGCTTTTATCTACAGAACCCGTATAGTAATCATAACGATATTGACGCGAATTGTAAATGGAGTATGATAATGATTTTGGTCTTTTACCTCCTAACCAAGGCTCTGAAAAAGAAAAGCTGTAAGTGCTATAATATTTACTGGTCTGAAGTCTCAAAGCTATTTTCTGACCATCACCCATAGGTAATGGTTTATAAGCATCCTTATCAAATAATCCTTTGATAGAAAAATTGTTAAAGGATAAACCTAAGGTACCAATAAAAGCACCTCCGCCGTAACCACCTTGTAATTCAATTTGACTAGATCCTTTTTCAGTAACTGAATAGTCAATATCTACTGTTTTGTCTTGGTAATTTGGTTGTACATCCGGAGAAATGGTTTCGGCATCAAAAAATCCTAATTGACCAATTTCTCTGATAGAACGAATAATGTCTTCTTTGCTAAATAAATTTCCTGGACGTGTTCTTAATTCGCGATAAATTACTCTATCATTTGTTTTGTCGTTACCAGTTACGCTTACCTTGCGAATAGTTGCTTGTTCATCTTCATGTATTCTAACTTCAATTTCTATAACATCATCTTCAATTTTAGTTTCAACCGGATTTACTTGTGCAAATAAATAACCTGTATTTAAGTAAAGAGTTTGAATATCATCAGAATCTGGCTTATTGTTTCCTTTAATTCGTTCTTTAAGAATTTTACCGTTATAAACATCTCCTTTTTCAATTTTTAGCAATGACTGAAGTTGCTCATCTGTATAATTTTTATTGCCTATAAATTTAATATCGCCAAAGAAATATTTTTTACCTTCTTCTAGGTTAATATCTATATTAATAGTGTTATCGTCATTCCATGAAATAGATTCGTTAATAATTCTAGCATCTCTATGTCCTTTTTCTGAATATTTTGTTATTAAATTCTCTAAATCTTCTTTGTAATCGGCTTCAATATATTTAGAAGATTTCCAGAAACGACCTAAAAATGTTTCTTTGGTTTTTTTCATCGCTTTTTTCACCGATTTGCTGCTAAAAGCTTCATTACCAACGATATTAATATTTTTTATTTTGATTTTTTCACCTTTATCAACCAAAACCAACATGTCAACAGAATTAGTATCTGAAGTATCTTTTTTGGTTTCTATAGAAACTTTGGTTTTTAAAAATCCTTTTTTATGATATTTATTTTTGATATAATTTTCTGTAGTGATAAGTAAGTTATCAGTTAC
>JAMPYA010000015.1 GCA_023700885.1 Flavobacteriaceae bacterium | reverse complement strand
TTTATGTTTTAACTTTTCACGTATTTTTCGGTCGTTTTCTGTCATAAATTTGTTTATTTTGGAAGCCTAAGTTAGGAATAATTTTATAAATCAAGTTCTTTTTTTAGGTATTTTGCAGTGTAACTTGTTGTATGTAAGGCTACTGTTTCAGGGGTTCCTTCACAAATGATTTCACCTCCATTTTTACCTCCTTCGTAACCTAAATCAATAACATGGTCTGCTAATTTAATAACATCCATATTGTGTTCAATTATGAGAACAGTATTTCCTTTATCAGTCAATTTATTAAGTACATCCATTAAGACTCTAATGTCTTCAAAATGTAAACCAGTTGTGGGCTCATCTAAAATATAAAAAGTATTTCCGGTATCTCGTTTTGATAGTTCGGTAGCTAATTTAATGCGCTGCGCTTCACCTCCAGAGAGCGTAGTAGATTGTTGCCCAAGTGTTATATAACCCAATCCAACATCTTCTATTGTTTTTAATTTTCTGTGGATTTTTGGTATCATTTCAAAAAAATCAACACCTTCTTCAACAGTCATTTTTAAAATATCAGCAATAGATTTTCCTTTATAATGGATTTCTAGCGTTTCTTCATTAAACCTTTTACCTTGGCAGGTTTCACACACTACATAAACATCGGGTAAAAAATTCATTTCTATAACTCTCATTCCGCCACCCTGACAGGTTTCGCATCTACCACCAACTACATTGAAAGAGAAACGCCCTGGTTTATAACCGCGTATCATAGCTTCAGGAGTATTAGAAAATAAGGTTCTAATTTCATTAAAAACTGCGGTGTATGTTGCCGGATTTGATCTTGGTGTTCTTCCAATAGGAGATTGATCAATTTCAATTACTTTATCAATATGTTCAATTCCTTTAATTTCTTTGTATTCTAAAGGTTTTTGAACTCCGTTATAAATATGGTTATTCAGGATTGGATACAAAGTTTCATTAACTAAAGTTGATTTTCCGCTACCCGAAACCCCCGTTACACAAATAATTTTTCCCAATGGGAATGAAACACTTATATTTTTTAAATTATTGCCTTTTGCTCCTTTTAACTCAATCGATTTACCGTTGCCTTTTCGTCTCTTTTTAGGAATTGGAATAGATTTGGTTCCGTTTAGGTAATCTGTTGTTAAAGTATGATGCTTTAAAGTTTCCGTATAATTACCGACACTCACAATTTCTCCACCATGTATTCCGGCACCGGGACCAATATCTATGATATAATCAGCATTTTCAATCATTTCTTTATCATGTTCAACAACAATTACAGAGTTTCCAATGTCTCTTAATTTTATTAACGACTCGATGAGTTTTGCGTTATCGCGTTGATGTAAACCAATACTAGGTTCATCCAAAATATAAAGAACTCCTACTAATTGAGAACCTATTTGGGTAGCCAATCTAATTCTTTGTGCTTCACCACCAGATAATGTTTTTGAAGATCGATCGAGCATTAAATAATTGAGGCCAACATCCAATAAAAATTGAACGCGTGTGGCAATTTCTTTAATGACTTCTTCTCCAATTTGAAGTTGTTTTTTTGATAATTTTGATGGAAGATTTTTAATCCATTCTGACAGCTCATCAATATCAAGCTGAGCTGCTTCTGCAATATTGATATGGTCAATTTTGAAATTTAAGGATTCCATTTTCAATCTTTTACCATTACAAACACTGCAATTAATTTCATTCATATAGCTGGAAGCCCATCGTTTTATAGAAGTTGATTCACTTTCATTATATTGATTTTCTATAAAATTTACGATGCCTTCAAAATCAATTTCGTAAGTTCTGGTAATTCCCATAGCTTTCATTTTAACATCAAACTTTTCATTTCCGCCGTACAGAATTACTTGAAGCGCTTCTTCCGGAATTTTAGCAATAGGTTCGTTTAATTTAAATTGAAATCGTTCAGCTATTAACTGTAATTGCTTAAAAATCCAAGTGTTTTTTTGCTCACCCATAGGCGCAATTCCTCCATTATTGATTGATAAATTGTAGTTTGGAATTACTTTATGAATATTGACTTCATTTACAATTCCCAAACCATTACAATGAGGACAAGCACCTTTTGGAGAATTGAATGAAAATGAATTAGGTTCTGGACTCTGATAGGAGATTCCCGATGTTGGACACATTAATTCGCTACTGAAGTACCGCAGTTGTTGAGTTTCTGCATCCATCACCATCAATACATTTTCACCAAAATCTAAAGCTGTTTTAATGCTTTCTGAAAGTCTTTTTTCTGATGATTCATCTATTTTTAATCGATCAATAACTACTTCAATATCATGTGTTTTATAGCGATCTAAGCGCATTCCTTTTTCAAGATTAACTATTTCTCCATTAATCCGAACTTTTAAAAATCCTTGTTTAATGGTCTGCTCAAAAAGTTCTCTATAATGTCCTTTTCTAGATCTTACTAAAGGCGCTAATAATATTATTTTCTGATGTTTAAAATCTTGAATAATCAGATTTTTAATTTCTTCTTCTGTATAACTAACCATCTTTTCTCCAGTTTCATAAGAATAAGCATCAGAAACTCTTGCAAATAACAAACGGAGAAAATCATAGATTTCGGTAATAGTTCCAACGGTAGATCGTGGACTTTTATTTGTCGTTTTTTGCTCTATAGAAATAACAGGAGATAATCCATTAATCTTATCTACATCGGGTCTTTCAAGGTTTCCTAAAAACTGACGTGCGTATGCCGAAAATGTTTCAATATACCTTCGCTGACCTTCTGCATAAATAGTGTCAAATGCGAGCGAAGATTTACCACTGCCACTTAATCCAGTTAATACCACAAGTTTGTTTCTAGGGATAATAAGATCAATATTCTTTAAATTATGAACTCGAGATCCAATAACTTCTATGAATTCTTCTGTGTTTTGCATTTGATTTTTAAAAGATTGCAAAGTTAATCAATAGAAATTATAAAAAGTATGCATCAATTAGTTAAATTTGTTTTTTAGAAAAAATGATATGATGCAAATGATTAATTCTCTTCGAAATATACTAGAACGACATGGATTTCGTGTCTCTTCACGTTTAGCTGATAGACTGGGTATGAGAACCTCTAATGTTAGACTGTTTTTTATATATTTTTCTTTCGCTACTTTAGGTATATCTTTTGTTTTTTATTTATTGTTGGCATTCATGTTAAGACTAAAAGATATGTTTTATACGAAAAGAAGTTCTGTATTTGATTTATAAGTGTTAAAAATTGATACTCAATGTTATAAAAAGCCGTTGGGTAAAATTCCACACATTCCCCAACCAGAATTACGCTCGTGCTATTACGTAACAGTTTAAAAATCGGTCTTACGAAGAGTGGGCCTGATTTACATATTTTTATGTGTTGTAATCGTTCGCTTAAGGATTCAATTTAGTGTGAAAATGTAGAATAATACTCATAGGGATTTTATTAAGTATTTAGATTATTAATAATAAATACACTTATTTATTTGTAGTAAGAACTATTTTTATGATATTGCAGACTATTTAATTCAAAAAAAGTATGACACAAAAAGTAGAAGCATGGGGAACCAGAGTCGGTTTGATTCTCGCTATGGCTGGTAATGCAGTCGGTTTAGGTAATTTTTTAAGATTTCCAGTTCAAGCTGTCCAAAATGGTGGTGGCGCTTTTATGATTCCTTACATTATATGTTTTCTTTTAATGGGAATTCCTTTGTTATTTATAGAGTGGTCTAGCGGTAGATATGGCGGAAAATTTGGAAATCATAGTACTCCTTTTATTTTTGATTCTATGGCTAAAAATAAAGTATGGAAATATATAGGTGTGTTCGGAATTTTTACCAATATTGCTGTTGTTTCTTACTATGTTTATATTGAGTCATGGGCTTTTTCTTATGTTTACCATTCTATAATTGGTACGTTTCAAGGGTTAAATCAAGGACAAGTTGCCGCTTTTTTTAATAATTATGTAGATGTAGCCCATTCTACCACAGGAATACCTTATGAAGCAGTGATTTTTTATATTTTAGTTCTCGGATTGAATACTTATGTGCTTTCGAAAGGACTTAAAGGAGTTGAAAAAGTGGCAAAAATAGGGATGCCGTTGTTGATTTTATTTGGAGTTATTTTAGCTATTAGAGGTTTAACACTAGGTACTTCTGGTGCTTCAGATTTGTTTCCTAATGCTAACGCATGGGATGGTCTAAATTTTTTATGGACCCCTCAATTTGACTCCTTAACAAATCCAAAAGTATGGTTAGCTGCTGCTGGGCAAATATTTTTTACACTTTCTGTGGGAATGGGAACGATTCATTGTTATGCAGCTTATGTTAGATCAAAAGATGATATTGCATTAAATGCGGTTTCTGCCGGATTTATGAATGAATTTGTTGAAGTAGTTTTAGGAAGTATGATTGTAATTCCAATTGCTGCAGGATATTTAGGATTAGATTGGGTATTGGAAAACGCAGGATTTGGAATGGCTTTCCAAACTATGCCTTACTTATTTCAACAATTTGGAACCGTGCTTGCGGCTTTTGCTGGAGTTTTATGGTTTGGATTATTATTTTTTGCAGGAATTACCTCTTCTTTAGCAATGGGAACTCCATGGGTAGGTTTTTTAAAAGATGAATTTAACTGGTCAAACGCTAAAGGGGCATGGTCATTCGGATTTATAACGTTATTGGTTGGATTACCAACGGTTTATTTCTATCAGCAAGGTGTTTTTGATGAATACGATTATTGGGCAGGAACCGTAAGTTTAGTAGTTTTTGCATTATTTGAAACTATTTTATTCTCTTGGATTTTTGGGATCAATAAAGGTTGGAAAGAAATTAATTATGGTGCCGACATTAAGGTTCCATTAATTTATAAGTTCATCATCAAATATATAACTCCGGTATTATTGTTATTTGTATTTGTAGGTGCATTATTTACACCACAAGGAAATGATTGGATTGGTAATATCAATAGTTTTTTTAGTGGAAATGGTTGGTCATTAGACAATGCTTCACTTATAAAACAATTAACACAAGCAGGCTTAAAAGAACAATTAGCATTAGCCACAGATCCTTTAATAATTGAACAGTTAAATGATAAAATATTCTTTGCTAATTTAGCAAGAATGATACTTTTATCACTATTTATCTTTATAGGTTTAATGGTATATGCAGCATTTTTAAAACGTAAAAAAGAAGGAAGAGTAACATTATGAATACAACAGCATTAATAATGATGGTTATAACACAAGGATTAGTGATTGCCATCACCGGTTATTTTTTTTATAGAGTGTTAACAACTCCTCCAAAACAGGAGCCGGATTCATATAGTGAAAACGATGACGAAGAAGAACGTCAAGAACAGTAATGTAAATATCTTATGAAATAGCCATGTTTGCAAAAACACAAATACGAATGAAAATATTCATCAAACTGGCGTATTCCATATGACAAATGAAAAAAAATAAAATATTCACATATGAAAGAATTAAAATCCCTTTTATTGTTTAATGCTAGACAAAGAAAAGGGATTTTAATTTTACTATTTATTGTTGTGGCACTTCAACTTACTTTTTTTTTAGTTGATTTTTCCTCTTATTCAAAGCTTGTAAACAATGATAAGGAAGTCTATTATCAAAGAAAAATTGACTCTTTAAAATCTTTAGCATTAATTACAAAAACACCAAGCGCAAATACTTTTAATCCGAATTATATAACTGATTTTAAAGGATATCAATTAGGAATGTCAACTATGGAAATTGATCTATTGTTGAATTACAGAGCGAAAGGGAAATTTGTGAACTCAGCAAATGAGTTTCAACAAATAACTAAAATAAGCGATTCATTGTTAAATGAATTGAAACCTTTATTTAAATTTCCAAATTGGGTAGAAAATGCCAAAAAAGATGTTATAGATATTAAAAAAAGTTCTAATAAGATCGATATCAAAATAAAGGATATCAATAAAGCAACTGAAGCTGATTTAATGAGAATAAATGGGATAGGAGAAGTGCTGGCTAAAAGAATCATTCAATATCGAAATAAGATTGGAGGATTTACTTATAACTATCAGCTGTATGAAGTTTGGAATCTTGATAAAACGGTTGCAGATAAAGTGCTTCAACAATTTAGAACAGTTGAAAAACCTGAAATTAAAAAATTAAATATCAATACGGCAAGTTTTAAAGAAGTTTTGGCAATTGTGTATATTGATTATGAACTGTGTAAAAAAATATTCAATCATAAAAAGGAAATAGCAGAATATCAAACACTTGAAGAATTAAAGAAAATAGAAGGATTTCCAATAGATAAATATGAACTAATAATTTTATATTTGGACGTTAAATAAAAGAAGAAAATGAATTTTGAAACTACAGAAACAAGAGAATTAATAGCTCAATCAATTAAAGATTTTGCTGCAAAGTATATAAAACCTTATATGATGGAGTGGGACGAACAACAAATTTTCCCAATAGAGCTTTTTAAAAAATTAGGTGAAATGGGTTTTATGGGAGTTTTAGTTCCACAAGAATATGGTGGCTCAGGTTTAAATTACCACGATTATATTAGAGTAATTGAAGAAATTTCTAAAGTTGATTCTTCAATAGGTTTGTCTGTTGCTGCCCATAACTCATTGTGTACAGGTCATATTTTATCTTTTGGCAATGAAGAGCAAAAAAGAAAATGGTTGCCAAAATTAGCTAGTGGAGAAATTATTGGAGCATGGGCATTGACTGAACATAATACGGGTTCAGATGCCGGAGGAATGAGCACAACTGCAGTAAAAGATGGTGATTATTATGTTTTAAATGGTGCTAAGAATTTTATTACACACGCCATAAGTGGTCAAGTAGCTGTTGTAATTGCAAGAACAGGAGCAAAAGGAGACTCAAGAGGAACTTCGGCATTTATTATAGAAAAAGGTACTCCGGGATTTTCATCTGGTAAAAAAGAAAATAAATTAGGAATGAGAGCCTCAGAAACCGCCGAATTAATTTTTGATAACTGCAGAATTCATCAAGAAAATTTGTTAGGAATTGAAGGCGAAGGATTCATTCAAGCCCTAAAAGTATTAGACGGAGGGAGAATATCAATTGGAGCTTTAGCACTTGGAATTTCTAAGGGAGCGTATGAAGCATCCTTAAAATATTCAAATGAAAGAGAACAATTTGGTCAATCAATCAATAATTTTCAGGCAATTGCTTTTAAATTAGCTGATATGGCTACCGAAATTGAAGCATCTGAATTGTTACTCCATAAAGCAGCATATCTTAAAAATAATAATCTACCAATGACAAAACTGGGCGCTATGAGTAAGATGTATGCTTCAGAAGTATGTGTAAAAATATCAAACGAAGCAGTTCAAATCCATGGAGGATATGGTTACACAAAAGATTATCCGGTAGAAAAATTTTATAGAGATTCAAAACTTTGTACCATTGGTGAAGGAACAACTGAGATTCAAAAATTGGTAATTTCCAGACATTTGTTAAAAGATTTTAAATAATTAAAATTTAAATCGATTATTATTTATAATTTTGCACTTTTAAATTAAAAACTATATAATGAGCAGTTTGGAAGGAGGTGATTTTTTATGCTAATAATTCCTATTAAAGATGGTGAAAACATCGATAGAGCTTTAAAACGTTTCAAAAGAAAATTTGATCGTACTAAAACGATGAAAGAATTACGTAATCGTCAACAGTTCGTAAAAGGATCGGTTACTAATAGAGCTAAGATGATCAAAGCTAAATATGTTCAGAGAAAAAGAACGAATGAAGAATAGTTAGTTTTCTGAATAAAATTCATAGACCGTTAGTTTTCATTAAATACAATTTGTATTTTTGTTAATTAACGGTTTTTTCATGCTTATAAATTCCTTTTTAAAATACTTATCCTACGAGAAAAAAAGTTCCCCTCATACAGTTGCTGCCTATCTGGTAGATTTAAGAGCTTTTGAAAATTTTTGTAAAGATAATCTTGAAATTGCAAATATCAAAGATGTTGATTATGTTCATATTAGATCATGGATTGTAAGTCTATCTGAAAAAAATAATTCGCATAGAAGTATCAATAGAAAGATGAGTACTCTAAAATCTTTTTATAAATATCTCTTAAAGATTCACGAAGTAGATAAAAATCCTTTAACTCAACATCAATCACTTAAAATTGGAAAGAAAGTAATAGTTCCTTTTTCAGAAAAGGAAATTATAACTGTTCTTAATTCAATTTCTGGAAATGATTTCAAATCTATAAGGAATAAATTAGTTGTTGAGTTGTTGTATTCAACAGGCATGAGAAGGGCCGAACTCGTTAAATTGGAAGAGACCAACGTTGATATATCTAATAAAACAATTAAAATTTTTGGAAAAAGAAATAAGGAACGTATTGTTCCGATACTAGATTCAATTATAGAAAGTATAGAAGATTATCAAGCAGAACGTGAAAAAATAACAACCGATTCTACTCGATTTTTTATTACGGAGAAAGGAAATAAAATATATGAAACACTTGTTTATAGAATAATAAATGATTATTTTAGTAAGGTATCTTCTAAAACAAAAAATAGTCCCCATGTAATAAGACATTCATTTGCTACACATTTGTTAAATCAAGGTGCAGATTTAAACTCAGTTAAAGAGTTATTAGGGCATGCAAGTTTAGCATCAACCCAAGTTTATACTCATAACAGCTTAGAAAAAATAAAAGAAGTGTATAACCAGACTCACCCAAGGAGTCACAAATCAGATTAATATGAAAGTATTCGTACAGGCCGTCAATTTCAATGCAGACAAGGAATTAATAGATTATGTTGTACAAAGGGTTTCTACCTTAGAAAAGTATTTTGATAAAATAGTAGAAGCTGAAGTTTTTTTAAAGGTCCAGAATGTTAGTGAAAAAGAAAATAAAGTTATTGAAATTAAGACCAATATACCTGGTGATGAATTCGTTGTAAAAAAGGAATGTAAGCACTTCGAAGAAGGAATCAATCTATCAATAGATTCGTTAAAAAGAATGCTTCTGAAAAAAAAATTAAAACCTAAATCCGATACTATAAAAAAAATATAAAAATATTAGAAAAAAGTTTTGTTAAAATAATAAATCGTTTTACATTTGCAAACCGTTAGAAATAGCGGTAACACATAAGTTATGTGTAACGCCGATGTAGCTCAGCTGGCTAGAGCAGCTGATTTGTAATCAGCAGGTCGTGGGTTCGAGTCCCTCCATCGGCTCGTTCTTTGAAGAAATTGGTGAGATACTCAAGTGGCCAACGAGGGCAGACTGTAAATCTGCTACGAAAGTTTCGGAGGTTCGAATCCTCCTCTCACCACTTTTTATTATTGCGGGAGTAGCTCAGTTGGTAGAGCTCCAGCCTTCCAAGCTGGTTGTCGCGAGTTCGAGCCTCGTCTCCCGCTCTATTTTAAGCCGGTGTAGCTCAGGGGTAGAGTGTTTCCTTGGTAAGGAAAAGGTCACGGGTTCAATTCCCGTCATTGGCTCTTTTTTATTACCTTTACACCAACAAAAGAATAAAATAACACTAAATATATTAAACTAAAAATTAAAATTAACAATCATGGCAAAGCAAACATTTGATCGCTCAAAACCACACATGAATATTGGTACAATTGGGCACGTAGACCACGGTAAAACTACTTTGACTGCTGCTATCACACAGGTATTGGCATCAAAAGGTTTGTCTGAATATAGAGACTTTTCATCTATTGACAACGCACCAGAAGAAAAAGAAAGAGGTATTACTATTAATACTGCTCACGTAGAATATTCTACAGCTAGTCGTCATTACGCACACGTTGACTGTCCAGGTCACGCGGATTACGTTAAAAACATGGTAACTGGAGCTGCTCAAATGGATGGTGCAATTATTGTTGTAGCTGCTACAGACGGACCAATGCCACAAACTCGTGAGCATATCCTTTTAGGTCGTCAGGTAGGTATTCCTAGATTAGTTGTATTCATGAATAAAGTGGATATGGTTGATGATGAGGAGTTATTAGAATTAGTAGAAATGGAAATTAGAGAATTACTTTCTTTCTATGAATACGATGGAGATAACACACCAGTAATTCAAGGATCTGCGTTAGGTGCTTTAAACGGTGAACCAAAATGGGTTAAAACTGTTGAAGATTTAATGGATGCTTGTGATACTTGGATTGAATTACCTCCTCGTGATGTTGATAAACCTTTCTTAATGCCTGTAGAAGATGTATTCTCAATTACAGGTCGTGGAACTGTAGCAACTGGTAGAATTGAAACTGGGGTAGCAAATACTGGAGATGCTGTTGAAATTATTGGTATGGGGGCTGAAAAATTAACTTCTGTAATTACTGGAGTTGAGATGTTCCGTAAAATATTAGATAGAGGTGAAGCTGGAGATAACGTAGGTATCTTATTAAGAGGTGTTGCAAAAGAAGACATCACTAGAGGTATGGTTATTTGTAAACCAAAATCAGTAAAACCACACGCTAAATTCAAAGCTGAGGTTTATATCTTGAAAAAAGAAGAAGGTGGGCGTCACACTCCATTTCACAACAATTACCGTCCGCAATTTTATGTTCGTACAACTGATGTAACTGGTACTATTACTTTACCAGCAGGTGTAGAAATGGTAATGCCAGGTGATAACTTGACAATTCACGTTGAATTACACCAAGCAATTGCTTTGAACGTAGGACTTCGTTTTGCAATCCGTGAAGGTGGTAGAACAGTAGGAGCTGGTCAGGTAACTGAAATTTTAGACTAATTTCATTGAAATTATAACGTAAATTTTAGGTGCTTCTTTTTAAAGGGAGCACCTACCATTTACGGGTGTAGCTCAGTTGGTAGAGCACTGGTCTCCAAAACCAGGTGTCGGGAGTTCGAGTCTCTCCACCCGTGCAAAACAAAAATAGCGTGGTACGAGAAGTTTATCCTGAGCGAAGTCGAAGGAAGTCTCTCCACCCGTGCAAAACAAAAAAGATGAATATAATTAATTACATAAAAGAATCTTTTGATGAGTTAAATACTAAGGTAACATGGATATCTTGGGAAGAAGCTCAGAAATCGACCGTAGTAGTAGCTGTTTTTTCAACTATTTTTGCATTACTTATTTTTGGTATTGATAAATTATTTGAATTAGGTTTAGGAGAATATTTTAAACTATTCTAAAAACATAAAGATATGACTGATTCAGTATTGAAATGGTATGTAGTAAGAGCAATTGGTGGTCAAGAAAATAAAGTTAAGACCTATATTGAAAATGAGGTAACTCGTTTAGGAATTGATGATTATATAAAACAAGTACTGGTTCCTACAGAAAAAGTCATTCAGATTAGAGAAGGAAAAAAAATAAACAAGGAAAAAGTATATTTTCCCGGTTATATTATGATTGAAGCTAACTTGAGTGGTGAAATACCTCATATCATAAAAAGTATCCCTGGAGTTATTGGATTTTTGGGAGAAACAAGAGGAGGAGAACCCGTACCGATGCGTAAGTCTGAAATAAACAGAATGCTTGGCAAGGTCGATGAATTAGCTATTCAAAATGAAAACGTTATTATTCCGTTTGTAATGGGTGAAACCGTTAAAGTAATTGACGGGCCATTTAACGGTTTTGACGGTACAGTTGAAAAAGTTAATGATGAAAAACGTAAACTAGAAGTAATGGTTAAAATTTTCGGAAGAAAAACTCCATTAGAGCTTAGTTTTATGCAAGTAGAGAAAATATAAGTGTTACATAAATAATCGACGGTATTATTGCTTCCACATAAATATCGCATTTAAGTACAAAAAATGGCAAAAGAAGTATTCAAAGTAGTAAAATTACAAGTGAAAGGTGGAGCAGCGAATCCATCTCCACCTGTTGGGCCTGCTTTAGGTGCTGCCGGTGTTAACATCATGGAGTTCTGTAAGCAGTTCAATGCTAGAACTCAAGACAGACCAGGTAAAATTTTACCCGTAGCAATTACGGTGTTTAAAGATAAATCGTTTGACTTTGTTGTTAAAACACCACCAGCAGCTATACAATTATTAGAAGCAGCTAAATTAAAATCTGGTTCAGGAGAACCAAACCGAAAAAAAGTAGCCAGTGTAACTTGGGATCAAATTAAAGCAATAGCTGAAGATAAGATGCAAGATTCAAATGCATTTACTATGAAATCGGTAATGTTAATGATTGCAGGAACTGCAAGATCAATGGGAATTACTGTTAAAGGTAATCCTCCAGTGTAAATTTTATAATAAAATAAAATGGCGAAATTAACTAAAAAGCAAAAAGAAGCAACCTCTAAAGTAGATAGCACAAAGCAATACACTTTAAAAGATGCTTCAGCTTTAATAAAAGAAATTACAAGTGTTAATTTTAATGCATCTGTTGATATTGCAATCAGATTAGGAGTAGATCCAAGAAAAGCAAATCAAATGGTAAGAGGGGTAGTAACTTTACCTCACGGAACCGGAAAAGATGTAAAAGTATTAGCATTAGTAACCCCAGATAAAGAAGCAGAAGCTAAAGAAGCTGGTGCAGATTATGTGGGATTAGATGATTACCTTCAAAAAATTAAAGAAGGATGGACAGATGTTGATGTTATTGTAACTATGCCAAGTGTTATGGGTAAATTAGGCCCACTAGGTCGTATATTAGGACCACGTGGTTTAATGCCAAACCCAAAAACTGGTACTGTAACTATGGAAATAGGTAAAGCAGTACAAGAGGTAAAAGCAGGTAAAATTGACTTTAAAGTAGATAAACATGGTAATGTACATGCTGCAATAGGAAAAGTGGCTTTTGATGTAGATCAAATAGTACAAAATGCGCAAGAAATTATACATACCATAGTGAAACTTAAACCAACAGCGGCAAAAGGAACTTATATTAAAAGTATTTACTTATCAAGTACTATGAGTCCAGGTGTTGCTATTGATGCTAAATCAGTATAAAAGGCCGTTAAAACATATACGTATGAACAGAGAGGAAAAATCAAGAGTAATTGAAGATTTAACAGCCAAATTAGCTGAGAGCAATAATATCTACTTAGCTGATATATCAGGATTAAATGCATTAACTACTTCTAACTTAAGAAGAGCATGTTTTAAAGCTGATGTGTCTTTAGCAGTAGTTAAAAACACTTTGCTTGCAAAAGCAATGGAACAATCAGGAAAAGATTTTGGTGATTTACCTTTAACATTAAAAGGTAATACATCTATGATGATTTCTGAAAACAGCAATTCACCTGCAAAAGTAATTAAAGAGTTTCGTAAAAAATCGGCTAAGCCAATTTTAAAAGGAGCCTGGGTTCTAGAATCAGTTTATGTTGGAGATGATCAATTAGACGCTCTTGTAAACTTAAAATCTAAGGAACAACTTATTGGAGAAATTGTTGGATTATTACAATCACCTGCTAAAAATGTTATTTCAGCATTACAGTCAGGTGGACAAAAAATTTCAGGTATCCTTAAGACTTTATCTGATAAATAATTAGCACTAAATAAAACTAATAATAAAATTAAAAACGAAAACAAAATGGCAGATTTAAAACAATTCGCAGAACAACTTGTTAATTTAACTGTAAAAGAAGTAAACGAGTTAGCCGATATTTTAAAAAATGAATATGGTATTGAGCCAGCTGCTGCAGTAGCAGTTGCAGGACCAGCAGTTGCAGCTGAAGTTGAAGCAGTTGAAGAGCAAACAGAATTTAACGTAATCTTAAAAGCAGCTGGTGCATCTAAGTTAGCAGTTGTAAAATTAGTTAAAGAATTAACTGGTTTAGGATTAAAAGAAGCTAAAGATGTTGTAGATAATGCTCCATCTGCAGTTAAAGAAGGAATATCAAAAGAAGAGGCAGAAGGTCTTAAAAAAGCTCTAGAAGAAGCTGGAGCTGAAGTTGAGCTTAAATAAGCCTTAACAGAGCTTAAAACTCAAGGTTTAGGTCTTAGGAAATTGACATCCTTAGACCTAAACCATTTTGCGTATATATTCGCACATAAATTTATCAGACTATTAATTTAAATTTTGCGTCCTTTGGCAACGAATAATACAACCGAAAGAATAAGCTTTGCATCTGCAAAATTGTTTACTGAATATCCAGATTTTCTCGATATTCAAATCAAATCTTTTCAAGACTTTTTCCAGCTTCAAACTAAAGCTGATGAAAGATCTGATGAAGGCTTATACAAAACTTTTACTGATAACTTCCCAATACAAGATACTAGAAACAATTTTGTTTTAGAGTTTTTGGATTATTTTGTGGACCCTCCAAGATATACTATTAAAGAGTGTATAGAAAGAGGACTAACTCATAGCGTTCCGCTTAAAGCACGCTTAAAACTGTATTGTACAGATCCAGAACATATCGATTTTGAAACGATCGTTCAAGATGTTTATTTAGGAACTATACCCTACATGACACCTAGTGGTAGCTTTGTAATAAATGGAGCCGAACGCGTTGTTGTATCGCAATTACACCGCTCACCAGGGGTATTTTTTGGACAATCTTTCCATGCTAACGGAACAAAGTTATACTCAGCTAGAGTAATTCCTTTTAAAGGTTCTTGGATAGAATTTGCTACAGATATTAACCAAGTAATGTATGCTTACATAGACCGTAAGAAAAAACTTCCTGTAACTACATTATTTAGAGCAATCGGATTTGAAAGAGACAAAGACATTTTAGAAATATTTGATCTTGCAGAAGAAATTAAAGTTTCTAAAAGTGGACTTAAAAAATATATAGGCAGAAAAATTGCTGCCCGTGTTCTTAAAACATGGATTGAAGATTTCGTTGATGAAGATACCGGTGAAGTGGTATCTATTGAAAGAAATGAAATTATTTTCGATCGCGATACCATTATTGAAAAAGATCATATTGATGAAATAGTTGATGCTGATGTAAAAACAATACTTCTTCACAAAGAAGATATGTCAGCTTCTGATTATGCAATTATCCATAATACATTACAAAAGGATCCAACAAACTCAGAAAAAGAAGCAGTTGAACATATCTATCGTCAATTGCGTAATGCTGAACCACCAGATTTTGAAACGGCTAAAGGCGTAATTGATAAATTATTCTTTTCAGAACAACGTTATAATTTAGGTGAAGTTGGTCGTTTTAGAATGAATAAAAAGCTAAACCTTGATGGTAATAGCAATGCAATGGTATTAACAAAGGTTGATATTATTACAATCATTAAACACCTTATTGAGTTAATAAATTCAAAAGCAGAGGTTGATGATATTGACCACTTATCTAACCGTCGCGTTAGAACAGTTGGTGAGCAATTAGCATCTCAATTTGCAGTAGGTTTATCTAGAATGGCTCGTACTATTCGCGAACGCATGAATGTTCGTGATAATGAAGTATTTACACCAATTGATTTGATTAATGCTAAAACATTATCATCTGTAATAAATTCTTTCTTTGGTACCAATCAGTTGTCACAGTTTATGGATCAAACAAATCCACTTGCTGAGATTACTCATAAACGTCGTTTATCTGCTCTTGGACCAGGTGGACTTTCGCGTGAAAGAGCTGGTTTTGAGGTTCGTGACGTTCACTTTACGCACTATGGTCGTATGTGTCCAATTGAAACTCCAGAGGGGCCGAATATTGGTTTAATTTCTTCACTATCGGTATATGCTAAAGTAAATAACTTAGGTTTTATAGAAACCCCTTATCGTACTGTTTCAGACGGAAAAGTAAATATTTCTGATGAACCGGTTTTCTTAAGCGCAGAAGAAGAAGAAGGTAAAAAAATTGCTCAGTCTAACTTACCAATGAATGAAGATGGATCTTTTATTGAAGAAAGAGTTATTGTAAGAGAAGAAGGAGATTTTCCTGTTGTAAATAACAAAGAAGTTAATTACATGGACGTCTCTGCTAATCAAATTGCTTCAATTTCGGCTTCCTTAATTCCGTTTTTGGAACATGATGATGCTAACCGTGCATTAATGGGATCTAACATGATGCGTCAGGCAGTTCCATTATTAAAACCAGAAGCTCCAATTGTAGGTACAGGTTTAGAAAGAAGAATTGCAAAAGATTCTCGAATCTTAATAAATGCTGAAGGAAAAGGAGTAGTAGTATATGTTGATGCTGAAAAAATCACCATAAAATACGATCGTACAGAGGAAGAAAGAATGGTAAGTTTTGATGTTGATGAAAAAGTATATAACTTAATAAAATTCCAGAAAACAAATCAAGGAACCACGATTAACCTAAAACCAATTGTAAAAAAAGGTGATAGAGTAGAAAATGGTCAAGTTCTTTGTGAAGGATATGCAACACAAAATGGTGAATTAGCTTTAGGTAGAAACTTGAAAGTGGCATTTATGCCTTGGAAAGGTTATAACTTTGAAGATGCTATCGTTATTTCTGAAAGAGTAGTTCGTGAAGACGTATTTACTTCTATCCATATTGATGAGTATTCATTAGACGTTCGTGACACCAAATTAGGTGAAGAAGAATTGACCAATGATATTCCAAATGTTAGTGAAGAAGCAACGAAAGACCTTGATGAAAATGGTATGATTCGTATTGGTGCTGAAGTAAAACCTGGTGATATATTAATCGGAAAAATTACACCAAAAGGAGAATCTGATCCTACACCTGAAGAAAAATTATTAAGAGCTATTTTTGGCGATAAAGCAGGTGATGTAAAAGATGCATCACTAAAAGCAACACCTTCATTAAGTGGAGTTGTTATCGATAAAAAATTATTCCAAAGAGCTACAAAAGATAAAACAAAACGCACACGTGAGAAAGATGAATCATCAAAACTCGATGCAAAATACGCTGTAGAATTTGAGCAACTTAGAGATAGGCTAATTGATAAGTTATTTGAACTTGTTAATGGTAAAACTTCTCAAGGAGTTGTTAATGATTCAGGTGAAGAAATATTCCCTAAAGGAAAAAAATTCACTCAGAAAATGCTTCAAGGTACTGTAGATTTCATTCACTTAACTAAAGGTGCTTGGACAACTGATGAACATGTAAATAAATTAATCAATGAGTTAATTCATAACTACAAGATTAAGTTAAATGATCTTCAAGGAGTCTTAAAACGTGAGAAATTTACCTTATCAATTGGAGATGAATTACCGGCAGGAATCGTAAAATTAGCAAAAGTTTATATCGCTAAAAAACGAAAACTGAAAGTTGGAGATAAAATGGCTGGACGTCATGGTAACAAAGGTATTGTTGCACGTATCGTAAGAGCAGAGGACATGCCGTTCTTAGAAGATGGAACACCGGTTGATATTGTTTTAAATCCACTTGGAGTACCATCGCGTATGAACATCGGGCAGATATATGAAACGGTACTTGGATGGGCTGGTCAAAAATTAGGCCGTACCTATGCTACCCCTATTTTTGATGGAGCAACCTTAGATCAAATTAACACCTTAACAGAAGAAGCTGGTGTACCTCAATTTGGACATACTTATCTTTATGATGGAGGTACAGGTGAGCGTTTTGACCAAGCTGCAACAGTTGGTGTTATCTATATGATTAAATTAGGTCACATGATTGATGACAAAATGCACGCTCGTTCAATCGGACCATACTCTTTAATTACACAACAACCTTTAGGTGGTAAAGCACAATTTGGAGGTCAACGTTTTGGAGAGATGGAGGTTTGGGCCTTAGAAGCATATGGAGCTTCAAGTACATTGAGAGAAATCTTAACTGTAAAATCTGATGACGTTATGGGTAGAGCTAAAACTTACGAGTCAATCGTAAAAGGCGAAGCAATGCCAGAACCAGGTTTACCAGAATCATTCAATGTATTGATGCATGAACTTAAAGGTCTTGGATTAGACATCAGATTAGAAGAATAATATTTTTTATAAACTGCGAAGAAAAATAGACTTCGCAGTTTTTAACCTTTTTACATACTCAATCGATACCATAATTATGGCAAAACAAACCGATAAATACACTGTAAAAAAATTTAATAAGATTTCCATTGGTTTAGCATCACCAGAATCTATTCTTGAAGCATCAAGAGGTGAAGTTTTAAAACCAGAAACTATTAATTACCGTACTCACAAACCAGAGCGTGATGGACTTTTCTGCGAAAGAATATTCGGCCCAGTAAAAGACTTTGAATGTGCTTGTGGAAAATACAAACGAATTCGTTATAAAGGAATTGTTTGTGACCGTTGCGGTGTTGAAGTAACAGAAAAAAAAGTACGAAGAGATCGTATAGGACACATCAATTTAGTGGTACCTATCGCTCACATTTGGTATTTCAGATCGCTTCCAAATAAAATTGGTTATTTATTAGGATTACCATCTAAGAAATTAGATATGATCATTTACTACGAACGTTATGTAGTAATTCAGCCGGCTGGCGTTAAAAATGCTGAAGGAGAACCATTAAAGAAAATGGATTTCTTAACTGAAGAAGAATACCTTGATATTATTGATGCTTTACCACAAGATAATCAATATTTAGATGATTTTGACCCCAATAAGTTCATCGCTAAAATGGGAGCAGAATGTTTAATAGATTTGTTGGCACGTATCAATCTTGATGAACTTTCTAATAAATTAAGACATAAAGCTAATATTGAAACGTCTAAACAACGTAAAAATGAAGCTTTAAAAAGATTAAATGTAGTAGAATCTTTTAGAGAGTCGCAAAAAAATCGTGAGAATAAACCAGAATGGATGATCTTAAAAGTGATTCCAATTATTCCGCCAGAATTGCGCCCACTTGTGCCGCTTGATGGAGGACGTTTTGCTACTTCAGATTTAAATGATTTATACCGCAGAGTAATAATAAGAAACAATCGATTAAAAAGATTAGTAGAAATTAAAGCTCCAGAAGTAATCTTACGTAATGAAAAACGTATGTTACAAGAATCGGTAGATTCATTATTCGACAATACTAGAAAAGCTTCTGCAGTAAAAACAGAATCAAACAGAGCATTAAAATCACTTTCAGATTCCTTAAAAGGAAAACAAGGTCGTTTCCGTCAAAACTTATTAGGAAAACGTGTTGATTATTCTGCTCGTTCTGTAATTGTTGTTGGACCAGATTTAAAATTATATGAGTGCGGATTGCCAAAAGATATGGCAGCTGAGTTATACAAACCTTTTATTATTAGAAAATTAATAGAAAGAGGAATTGTAAAAACAGTAAAATCTGCTAAAAAAATTATTGATAAAAGAGAGCCAGTAGTATGGGATATTCTTGAAAATGTATTGAAAGGACATCCAGTATTATTGAATCGTGCTCCTACGCTTCACCGTTTAGGAATTCAAGCTTTCCAACCAAAATTAATTGAAGGAAAAGCAATACAATTGCACCCATTAGTTTGTACGGCTTTTAACGCCGACTTTGATGGTGACCAAATGGCGGTTCACCTTCCTTTAGGACCGGAAGCAATTTTAGAGTGTCAATTGTTAATGTTAGCATCACACAATATCCTTAACCCTGCTAATGGTGCACCAATTACGGTTCCATCTCAGGATATGGTTCTTGGACTGTACTACATGACAAAAGAGCGTTTATCAACACCAGATCACACCGTAAAAGGTCAAGGACTTACGTTTTATGCTCCTGAAGAAGTGCAAATTGCTTTTAATGAAAAAGCAGTTAACTTAAATGCTAGAATAAAAGTAAGAACAAAAGATCTAAATGAACAAGGAGAATTAGTTACTAAAATTATTGAAACAACTGTTGGTAGAGTTTTATTCAATGAAGTTGTACCGGAAAAAGCAGGTTATATCAATGAGGTATTAACTAAAAAATCATTAAGAGATATTATCGGTAAGATATTAAATTTAACCGATGTTCCTACAGCAGGAAAATTCTTGGATGATATTAAAGATATGGGATTCCGTTTTGCATTCCAAGGTGGTCTTTCATTCAGTTTAGGCGATATCATTATTCCTCAGGAAAAAGAACAGATGATTAATGATGCTGTTGAACAAGTTGATGTAATTAGAGCCAATTATAACATGGGTATGTTAACCAATAAAGAGCGTTACAACCAGGTTATTGATATTTGGAGTTCTACGAACAACCGCTTAACAGAACTTTCAATGAAGCGTCTGCGTGAAGATCAACAAGGATTTAACTCAGTATATATGATGTTAGATTCTGGTGCAAGGGGTTCTAAAGAACAAATTCGACAGTTAACAGGTATGCGAGGTTTGATGGCAAAACCAAAAAAATCAACATCTGCAGGTGGTGAAATTATTGAAAATCCAATTCTTTCTAACTTTAAAGAAGGATTGTCTATCTTAGAATATTTTATTTCTACCCACGGTGCTCGTAAAGGACTTGCTGATACGGCTCTTAAAACAGCAGATGCTGGTTATTTAACACGTCGTTTGGTAGATGTTGCACAAGATGTAATCATTACCGAAAATGACTGTGAAACTTTAAGAGGTGTAGAAGTATCTCCACTTAAGAAAAACCAAGAAATTGTTGAATCTCTAGGAGAGAGAATACACGGACGGGTTTCATTACATGATGTTTATGACCCTATTACTGATGAACTATTAGTAAGTGCAGGTCAAGAAATTACGGATGAAATAGTTGAAAAAATATCAGCCTCAGCTGTAGAAAGTGTTGTGGTACGTTCTGCCTTAACTTGTGAATCTACACAAGGTATATGCGCAAAATGTTACGGACAAAGTTTATCATCTAAGAAAATGGTTCAACGTGGTGAATCAGTAGGAGTTATTGCAGCTCAATCTATTGGAGAACCTGGAACTCAGTTAACCTTAAGAACGTTCCACGTTGGAGGGGTAGCCGGAAATATTTCTGAAGATAATAAAGTTATAGCTAAGTTTAATGGTAAATTAGAATTTGAAGACGTTCAAACAGTTGAAGGCGAGGATAATGCTGGTAACAAAATTGATATTATAGTTTCAAGAACTTCAGAAGTGAAAATTATTGATGCTAAAACTGGTATTACTTTAAGTTCTAATAATATACCTTATGGTTCTACTTTATTTGTTTCTGATAAAAATGATATTAAACGTGGAGATGTAATTTGTCAGTGGGATTCATTTAATGGTGTTATTGTTTCTGAATATGCAGGTAAAGTAAGTTTTGACAATATCGAAAGAGGTGTAAACTATATTGTTGAAATTGATGAGCAAACCGGATTCCAAGAAACAGTAATAGTTGAATCTAAAAATAAAAAACTAATTCCAACATTAATCATTGAAGGAAAAGGTGGTGAAATATTGAAATCTTACAATTTACCAGTAGGTTCTCACTTAATGGTAAATGAAGGTGATAAAATTAAGGCTGGTAAAATATTAGTTAAAATTCCTAGAAAATCTGGAAAAGCAGGTGATATTACCGGTGGATTACCAAGAGTAACAGAATTATTTGAAGCTCGTAATCCTTCTAATCCGGCAGTAGTTTCTGAAATTGATGGAGTCGTAACTTTAGGTAAAATTAAACGTGGTAACCGAGAAATAATTGTAGAATCAAGAACAGGTGATGTACGTAAATATTTGGTAAAATTATCAAATCAAGTACTGGTACAAGATAATGATTATATTAAAGCCGGTATGCCATTATCTGATGGAGCTATTACTTTAACAGATATTTTAACTATTCAAGGACCTTCAAAAGTTCAAGAATATATTGTAAATGAAATTCAAGAAGTTTATCGTTTACAAGGAGTTAAAATTAATGATAAACATTACGAAGTAATCGTTCGTCAAATGATGCGTAAAGTTCGAATTATTGACTCTGGAGACACATTGTTCCTTGAAAACCAATTAGTTCACAAAAATGATTTTATCGAAGAAAATGATAAAATATTTGGAATGAAAGTAGTTGAAGATAGAGGAGATTCAGATAATTTACAAGAAGGTCAATTAGTTTCTGCTCGTTTATTAAGAGATGAAAATTCTAAACTAAAACGTGCTGATAAAAAATTAGTAATAGCTCGTGATGCTAATCCTGCAACAGCAGATCAGATTTTACAAGGTATTACTAGAGCATCGTTACAAACAAAATCATTCATATCAGCAGCTTCTTTCCAAGAAACTACAAAAGTGTTGAATGAAGCAGCTGTAGCCGGTAAAGTAGATTTCTTAGACGGATTAAAAGAAAATGTAATTGTTGGTAAACGAATTCCGGCTGGAACAGGATTAAAAGAATACGATCGTATTTTAGTAGGTTCTAAAGAAGAAATGGAAGACGAAAATTAATAGGAATATGGAAGAAAATCAAAATCAAGATGGGCAAATAAATATAGAACTGGATGAAAAAACTGCTGAGGGAATTTATTCTAATTTAGCAATTATCAATCATTCAGTAACCGAATTTATTGTTGATTTTATCAGCATCATGCCAGGAACTCCAAAAGCAAAAGTGAAGTCTAGAATTATACTAACTCCACAACATGCTAAAAGACTTTCAAAAGCTATTACAGAAAATGTGAAACGATTTGAAAAAGTTCATGGAGAAATAAAAGATTATGAGCAACATCCAATTCCGATGAATTTTGGCCCATCAGGCAAAGCATAAAACTCAAAAAGTCCCGATTTTAATCGGGACTTTTTATTTAGAATCAATATAAATAATTTTATTAGCTTTGCCCTGAAATTTCTCAAACCTTTTTTATGAAATATATTTACATATTCCTTTTTATTGTTTTATTATCAGTCAATGGTTTTTCTCAAAATGACACCATTCTGTTAAAAGAAATTTTAGTTACCTCAACCAATCGTATAGATTTACCTTTTGATGAAAATTCGAGAACAATTAAGATTATATCTTCCTTACAAATAAAAGAAAGTAATGCTACCAATGTTGCCGATTTGTTACAGCATTTTACCGGAGTTGATGTTCGTAAAAGAGGGGTAGAAGGTATGCAATCTGATTTATATATGAGAGGAGGTAGTTTTGATCAAACACTGGTTCTAATTGATGGTGTTAAAATGGATGATTCACAAACCGGACATCACAGTATGAATGCGATGATTTCTC